>ONMI01000002.1 GCA_900318915.1 uncultured Prevotellaceae bacterium
CATTCGAGATGGACAAAGTAAAATACACAAAATATCTAATAAGTTTCAAGTAAAGCTATGGCAGCAAAGAAAACCGATCTGATTCCGAATATGATCGAAACGTTCAAAGAGTTCAAGGAAACCAAGAACATTGACCGCACCACGCTCATGAGCGTGCTCGAAGAGAGCTTCCGCAGCGTGATTGCCAAGATATTCGGCAGTGATGAGAACTTCGACATCATCGTAAACCCCGACAAGGGCGACCTGGAAATCTACCGCAACCGCACCGTCGTGGAAGACGGCCAGGTGACCGACGAGAACAAGGAGATAAGCCTGACCGACGCCAAGAAGATAGAAGACGACTACGAGGTGGGCGAGGAAGTGAGCGAAGTGGTCAACTTCGAGAAGTTCGGACGCAGAGCCATCCTTACCCTAAGGCAGACCCTGGCCTCCAAGATTCTGGAACTGGAACACGACTCTCTCTACAACAAGTACAAAGACCGTGTGGGCCAGGTGGTGAGCGGCGAAGTGTATCAGATGTGGAAACGCGAGGTGCTCGTCGTCGACGACGAGGGCAACGAGCTCATCCTGCCCAAATCGGAGCAGATACCGGCCGACCAGTACCGCAAGGGCGAGACCATCCGTGCCGTCATCCTGCGGGTGGACAACGAGAACAACAACCCTAAGATTATCCTCTCGCGCACCAGCCCCATGTTCCTAGAGCGGCTGCTCGAGGCTGAGGTGCCCGAAATCAACGACGGCCTCATCTCCATCAAGGGCATAGCCCGCATGCCGGGCGAGAGAGCCAAGGTGGCCGTGGAGAGTTACGACGAGCGCATCGACCCCGTGGGAGCCTGCGTGGGCGTGAAGGGAAGCCGCGTGCACGGCATCGTGAGAGAGCTGTGCAATGAGAACATCGACGTGATTAACTACACCTCGAACATCAAGCTCTACATACAGCGCTCGCTCAGCCCCGCACACGTATCGAGCATCAACGTCAACACCGAGGACCACAAGGCCGAGGTGTATCTCAAGCCCGAAGAGGTGTCGCTGGCCATCGGCCGCGGCGGACTGAACATCAAGCTGGCCTCCATGCTCACCGGATTCACCATCGACGTGTTCCGCGAGATTGGCGAAGATGAGGCCGAGGAGGACATCTACCTCGACGAGTTCTCCGATGAAATTGACCAGTGGGTCATCGACTCCATCAAGCGCATCGGACTGGACACCGCCAAAGCCGTGCTCAACGCCGACCGCGAGATGCTGGTGGAGAAAGCCGACCTGGAGGAAGACACTGTCGACGACGTGCTGAGAATACTCCGCGCCGAGTTTGAATAAATGCCCCAACCGGGAGACTACCACATTTTTTTAAAACAAAAAACAACTATAACGAGAATACATGGGTGTCAGACTGAACAAAGTAATAAGAGAATTGAACATAGGACTCCAAACGGCAGTTGGATTCCTGGAGAAGAAACCGGAGCTCGGCGAAGTGAAGAGTGAGCCCAGCTTCAAAATTACCGACGAACAATACCAGGCGCTCGTAGAAGAGTATAAGGGCGACAAGGCCGCGAAAGACCAGGCCGGACAGCTCAAGAAGCCGAAAGAGAAGAAACCACGGCCCGCCGAACCCGTCGACCACAAGGCAGAGACACTGCTCAAGGACACGAGGCAGAAGTTCACGCCCCTGGGCAAGATAGACCTTGACGATGCCAACAAGCGCGGGATGTCGAGCACCCCGAAACAAGAGCCTACCCCCGCGGCTGCTGCCGAGAGCCCGAAGGTAGAGGAAACCGTCGATACACCTGCTGCCGTGGAGCCGGCTGCCGAACCGCAAGCCGCACCGGCCCCCGAGCCCGAGAAGAAGGTGTATGAGACACCGAAGACCGCCAGTAAGCCTGAGGCCGAAGAGGCACAGCCCGCCGCTCCTGCCAAGGAGGCTGAAGAGGCCCCGCAGCCTGTGGCTGCCGAGGAGAAGAAACCCGAACCCGCCTCAGCACCGGCTCCCGAAGCGAAGGAGGAGAAACCCGCCGAGGCAGAGAAACCCGTCGAGGCAGAAAAGCCCGTCGAAGTGGAGAAGCCTGCCGAGGCACCTGCTGCCGAGGAGCAGCCCAAGGAGTCGGCTCCCGAGGAGCCTAAGATTTTCTCCCTGCCTTCGGAGCGCACCAATGCGCCCAAGGTGAACGTGCTGGGCAAGATAGACCTCTCGGCCATCAACCAGAGCACGCGCCCCAAGAAGAAGACCAAGGAGGAACGCAAGAAGGAGCGCGAGGAGAAAGCACAGCAGCACAACGGTGCCGGCGGCGAGAAGAAGAAACGCGTACGTATCAATAAGGAACGCGTAGACATCAACGCAGCCAGCCAGGGCGGCGCACAGCCAGGTGCAGGCAAGAACAAGAATAACAACAATGCCGGCGCCAATGCCAATGCCGGCGGCAAGGACAAGAAGAACAAGAACCGCAAGCGCAACCAGAAGCCTCTCGAGGTGAACGAGGAAGATGTGGCACGCCAGGTAAAAGAGACGCTGGCACGCCTCACCACCAAGAACCAGAACAAGAAGGGCGCCAAGTACCGCAAGGACAAGCGCACCGCCGTGCAGGAGAAGCTCGAAGAGGAGCGCGCCGAGCAGAAGGCAGAGAGCAAGATACTGAAGCTGACCGAATTTGTGACGGTGAGCGAGCTGGCCACCATGATGAACGTGCCGGTGACCAAGGTCATAGGCACCTGCATGGCTATCGGCATCATGGCCAGTATCAACCAGCGGCTCGAAGCAGAGACCATCAACATCGTGGCCGACGAGTTCGGCTTCAAGACCGAGTATGTGAGCGCCGCCGTGAGCGAGGCCATCCAGGAAGAGGAAGACGACGAGAACGACCTCGTGCCCCGCGCGCCCATCGTGACCGTGATGGGACACGTAGACCACGGTAAGACCTCTTTGCTGGACCATATACGCAACACCAACGTCATTGCCGGCGAGGCCGGCGGCATCACCCAGCACATCGGTGCCTACAACGTGAAGCTGAAAGACGGACGCCGCATCACCTTCCTCGACACCCCGGGCCACGAGGCCTTCACCGCCATGCGTGCGCGCGGTGCCCAGGTGACTGATATCGCCATCATCATCATCGCAGCCGACGACAGTGTGATGCCCACCACCAAGGAGGCCATTGCTCATGCCCAGGCCGCCAATGTACCTATGGTGTTCGCCATCAACAAGATAGACAAGCCGGGCGCCAACCCCGACAAGATACGTGAAGACCTGGCCAACATGAACCTGCTCGTGGAAGAGTGGGGCGGCAAGTACCAGTGCCAAGAAATCAGCGCCAAGAAAGGCATCGGTGTGGACGAGCTGCTCGAAAAAGTGCTGCTCGAGGCCGAGATGCTCGAGCTGAAGGCCAATCCAAACCGCAAGGGCACAGGCAGCATCATCGAGTCATCGCTCGACAAGGGACGCGGCTACGTGTCGACCGTCCTCGTGTCGAACGGCACTCTGAAGGTGGGCGATGTGGTGATAGCCGGTACGCACCACGGCAGGATAAAGGCCATGTTCAACGAGCGCTACCAACGCATGACCGAGGCAGGACCAGCCGAGCCGGCCATCATCCTGGGTCTGGACGGCGCACCCACCGCCGGCGACACCTTCCATGTGATGGACACCGAACAGGCCGCCCGCGAGATAGCCAACAAGCGCGAGCAGCTGGCCCGCGAGCAGGGACTGCGCACACAGACCCGCGTCACCCTGAGCGACATCAGCCACCGCATCGCATTGGGCGAGTTCAAAGAGCTCAACCTGGTGGTGAAGGGCGACACCGACGGCAGTATCGAGGCACTGAGCGACTCATTCATCAAGCTCTCTACCGAGAAGATTAAGGTGAACGTGATCAGCAAGGCCGTGGGCCAGATATCCGAGAACGATGTGAACCTGGCAGGTGCCTCGAAGGCCGTGATTGTAGGCTTCCAGGTGCGCCCGTCGGCAGCCGCCAAGAAACTGGCCGACATAGAGGGTGTGGAAATCAACACCTACTCCATCATCTACGACGCCATCGAAGACGTGCGCTCCGCCATGGAGGGTATGCTCGACAAGGTGAAGAAGGAAGTGGTGACCGGCCATGTGGAGGTGAGAGAGGTTTACAAGATATCGAAGGTGGGCACCGTGGCCGGCGCCATGGTCACCGAGGGCAAGGTGCACCGCACCGACAAGGCCCATCTGGTGCGCGACGGCATCGTGATACACACCGGAAGCATCAATGCCCTGAAACGTTTCAAGGACGATGTGAAGGAAGTGGCCACCAACTTCGAATGCGGTATCAGCCTGGTCAACTTCAACGACATCCAGGTAGGCGACATGATCGAGACCTTCATGGAGATTGAGGTTCAGCAGAAACTGTAATGGAAGACAAGAAGAAACAAGAAGAAGAACTATCGAACGAGTATGTCAGGAGGGTGGCCGAACAAAAGTATGAGTTCGGCTTCACCACCGACGTACACACCGAGATCATAGACAAAGGCCTCAATGAGGAGGTAATACATCTCATCTCCCAGAAAAAGGGAGAGCCCCAGTGGCTGCTCGACTTCAGACTGAAGGCCTTCGCCCACTGGAAGGAGATGGAGACTCCTGATTGGGGACATTTGCATCTGCCCGACATCGACTACCAGGCCATCTCCTACTACGCCGACCCCACAGCGCGTAAGCCCAAGAACAGGGAGATAGACCCCGAGATGGAAAAGACCTTCGACAAGCTGGGAATACCCCTGGAGGAACGGCTTGCCCTGAGCGGCACGGCCGTCGACGCCATCATGGACTCGGTGTCGGTGAAGACCACCTTCAAGGAAAAACTGGCCGAGAAGGGCATCATCTTCTGCTCTATCGGCGAGGCCGTGAAGGAGCATGGCGACCTGGTGCGCCAGTACCTGGGCACCGTGGTGCCCTACCGCGACAACTTCTTTGCGGCCCTCAACAGCGCCGTATTCAGCGACGGCTCGTTTGTCTACATACCCAAGGGTGTGCGCTGCCCCATGGAACTGAGCAGCTACTTCCGCATCAACGCCCGCAACACAGGGCAGTTTGAGCGCACACTCATCGTGGCCGACGACGACGCCTACGTGTCGTACCTTGAGGGATGCACCGCCCCCATGCGCGACGAGAACCAGCTGCACGCCGCCATCGTGGAGATTATCGTGAAAGACCGGGCAGAGGTGAAATACTCAACCGTGCAGAACTGGTATCCCGGCGATGAGAACGGCAAGGGCGGTGTGCTCAACCTGGTGACCAAACGCGGCGAACTGCGGGGCGCCGACTCAAAACTCTCCTGGACACAGGTGGAGACGGGCTCCGCCATCACCTGGAAGTATCCATCGTGCGTGCTGCGCGGCGACCGCTCACAGGCCGAATTCTACAGCGTGGCCGTGACCAACAACTACCAGGAGGCCGACACCGGCACCAAGATGATACACCTGGGAAGAGACACCAAGTCGACCATCATCTCGAAGGGTATCTCGGCCGGACACAGCCAGAACTCCTACCGCGGACTGGTGAGAGTGGCGCCCCACGCCGACAATGCCCGCAACTACTCATCGTGCGACTCGCTCCTGCTGGGCAGCGAGTGCGGTGCCCACACCTTCCCCTACATGGACGTGCAGAACCCCAGCGCCATTGTGGAGCATGAGGCCACCACGTCGAAAATCAGCGAAGACCAGCTCTTCTACTGCAACCAGCGCGGCATACCCACCGAGCAGGCCGTGGGCCTGATAGTGAACGGCTATGCCAAGGAGGTGCTCAACAAGCTCCCCATGGAGTTTGCCGTCGAGGCACAGAAGCTGCTGAGCGTATCGCTCGAGGGCACGGTGGGATAACACACAAACAAAGAACCAAGAGAAAAGACTGTTATGTTGGAAGTGAAAGACCTGCACGCATCGATTGCAGGCAAAGAAATACTGAAAGGCATCAACCTCACCATACGCGACGGCGAGACACATGCCATCATGGGACCCAACGGCTCGGGCAAGAGCACACTGAGCGCCGTGCTCGTGGGCAACCCGCTCTATGAGGTGACAGCCGGACAGGCCACCTACAACGGCAAGGACCTGCTCGCCATGAAACCCGAGGACCGCGCCCATGAGGGTCTGTTCCTCTCCTTCCAGTATCCCGTGGAGATACCAGGCGTGTCGATGACCAACTTCATGAAGGCCGCCATCAACGAGAAGCGGAAGTATGAGGGCAAGGAACCGCTCAACGCCGCCGAATTTCTGAAAATGATGCGCGAGAAGCGCAAGATTGTGGAACTCGACGCCAAGCTCTCCAACCGCTCGGTGAACGAGGGATTCAGCGGTGGCGAGAAGAAACGCAACGAGATTTTCCAGATGGCCATGCTCGAGCCCACCCTCTCCATCCTCGACGAGACCGATTCTGGCCTCGACGTCGACGCCATGCGCATCGTGGCCGAAGGTGTGAACAAGCTGCGCACCCCGCAGTCGTCGTGCATCGTCATCACCCACTACGACCGCCTGCTCGAAATGATACGCCCCGATGTGGTGCACGTGCTCTACCAGGGCCGCATCGTGAAGACCGCAGGCCCCGAACTGGCCAAGGAGATACAGCAACGGGGCTACGACTGGATAAAGGCAGAAATCCATGAATAGCGAACAGCAATACATACAGCTCTTCAAGGAGTGCCGCGGCATGATCGACGCGCATGCCGCCCCCGTGCTCAACGAAGCCCGCACCGAAGCCTTCGACCATTTCAGGCAGAACGGATTCCCCACCCGCAAGGTGGAGCGCTACAAGTATACCGACATGGGCGCCCTCTTCGCCAAGGAAGACTATGGCCTGAACCTGAACCGCCTCGACATACCTGTCAATCCCTACGACGCCTTCAGATGCGATGTGCCCAACCTGAGCACCTCGCTCTATTTCGTGGTAAACGACAGCTTCTACGACAAGCTGCTGCCCAAGAGCACACTGCCCGAGGGAGTGGTGGTGGGCTCGCTCCGCAAGGAGGCCCTGCAGCGGCCCGAACTCATCGGAAAATACTACGCGAGGCTGGCCCGCACCGCCGACGACGGCATCACCGCCCTGAACACCATGCTGGCACAGGACGGACTGCTGGTGTATGTGCCCGCCGGCGTGAAGGTGGAGCGCACCATACAGGTAATCAACATCCTTCGCTCCGACGTTGACCTCATGGCCAACCGCCGTGTGCTCATCGTGGTGGAAGACCGCGCCGAGGTGAGCCTGCTCTTCTGCGACCACACCGCCGACGACCGGCAGTTTCTCACCACACAGGTGGTGGAGGCATATGTGGGCAAGGGCGCAAGCCTCAACCTCTATCAGCTGGAGGAGACACACGCCCGCAACAACCTGGTGAGCAACAGTTATATAGCCCAGGAGGCCGACAGCCACGTGAACCACTTCACCGTGACCCTGCACAACGGGGTGACCCGCACCCGCACCGACCTGCTGCTGCAGGGCGAGGGCGCCTCGTGCGAGGTGTGCGGCTGTGTGGTGGCCGACAAGCAGCAGCGTGCCGACCACAACACTCTCATCGACCACCAGGCGGCCCACTGCACCAGCAAAGAACTCTACAAATACGTGCTCGATGAGCAGGCCGTAGGAGCCTTTGCCGGCAAGGTGCTCGTAAGGCCGGGCGCCCAGCAGACCTCGTCGGAAGAGACCAACCAGAATCTGTGCGTGGCCCCCTCGGCCCACATGTACACCCAGCCCATGCTCGAAATCTACGCCGACGACGTGAAGTGCTCGCACGGCAGCACCGTGGGACAGATGAACGATGCCGCCCTCTTCTACATGCGGCAGCGTGGCATCAGTCTCGAGGAGGCCCGCCTGCTGCTCGAGGTGGCCTTCGTGAACGAGGTGATAGAACGCATGCACCTGAGCCAGCTGCGCGACCGCCTGCATTATCTCATCGACAAACGGTTCCGCGGCGAGCTCAGCAAGTGCGAGGGCTGCCAGCTGTGCCGATAATGACCCTAAATTCACCCGCCCATGTACGACATCGAAGCTACGAGGAGCGACTTTCCCATCCTCTCGCGCACCATCTACAACCACCCGTTGGTTTATCTCGATAACGCCGCCACCACACAGAAACCCCTCTGCGTGCTCGACGCCATGCGCGAGGAATATCTCAATGTGAACGCCAACGTGCACCGCGGCGTGCACTACCTGTCGCAGCAGGCCACCGACCTGCACGAGGCGGCCCGTGAGACCGTGAGGCAGTTTGTCAACGCCGGCAAGACAGAGGAGATTGTCTTCACACGCGGCACCACCGAGAGCATCAATCTGGTGGTGAGCTCCTTCTGCGACGCCATGATGCGCGAAGGCGACGAGGTAATCGTCAGCGTCATGGAGCACCACTCCAACATCGTGCCCTGGCAGCTGCAGGCCGCCAAGAAGGGCATCGCCATCAGGGTGATACCCATGCACGACAACGGCGAGCTCGACATGGAAGCCTACAGCACCCTCTTCAACGAGCGCACGCGCATGGTGAGCGTGGCCCACGTGAGCAATGTGCTCGGCACGGTGAACCCCGTGAAGGAAATCACCCGCATAGCCCATGAACACGGCGTGCCGGTGCTCATCGACGGCGCACAGAGCACTCCCCACTTCAAGGTCGACGTGAGAGACATCGACTGCGACTTCTTCGCCTTCAGCGGACACAAAATGTACGGTCCCACCGGTGTGGGCGTGCTCTATGGCAAGGAAGACTGGCTCGACCGGCTGCCCCCCTACCAGGGCGGCGGCGAGATGATAGAGAGCGTGAGCTTCGAGAAGACCGTCTTCGAGCGACTGCCCTTCAAGTTCGAGGCCGGCACCCCCGACTATGTGGCCACCCACGGACTGGCCACCGCCATCGGCTATCTGAACCGTCTGGGCATGGACAACATCAGCGCCCACGAGGCCGATCTCACCTCCTACTGCATGAGCCGGATGCAGACCATCGACGGCATGCGCCTGCTGGGCACCGCTCCGGGCAAAGACGCCGTGGTGAGTTTCCTCGTTGGCGACATCCACCATCTTGACATGGGCACCCTACTCGACCGCCTGGGCATTGCCGTGCGCACCGGCCATCACTGCGCGCAGCCGCTCATGGACCGCATGGGCGTGGCCGGCACCGTGAGGGCCTCGTTTGCTCTCTACAACACCCGCGAGGAGATAGACATGCTGGTGGAGGGCATCAAGCGTATAAGCAAAATGTTCTGACCCATGCTCAAGAGCCATTATTACGACCACCTGACCGAGGCCGGCTGCGACGAGGCCGGACGCGGCTGTCTGGCTGGCAGCGTCTACGCTGCAGCCGTGATACTGCCCCCCGACTATACCAACGACGAGCTCAACGACTCAAAAAAACTGACCGAGAAGAAACGCTACCTGCTCCGCTCACAGATACAGCACGACGCCCTGGCCTGGGCTGTGGGCGTGGTCACCCCGGAGGAGATAGACAAGATAAACATACTCAACGCCAGCATCCTGGCCATGCACCGTGCGCTCGACCAGCTCAGCGTGCGTCCCGAGGCCGTCATCATCGACGGCAACCGCTTCAAGCCCTATCAGGACCTGCCCTACACCACCATCGTGAAGGGCGATGCCAAATACCTGTCGATAGCGGCCGCCAGCATCCTGGCCAAGACCTACCGCGACGACTACATGAACGAGCTGGCGCAGCGGTATCCGCAATACGGATGGCAGGAGAACAAGGGCTATCCCACCCGCCAGCACCGCGAGGCTATCCGACAATGGGGCGTCACCCCCCTGCACCGCAAGTCGTACAACCTGCTGGGCGACCTCCGCCAGCTTACCTTTGACTTCGGCGACTGACACCCGTCCTGTCACCATAACGGCGCATCGGCCATGCCTGCGCCCGAAAGCATCACTATGAGCAAAACCGACAACCACATATCACCCACACAGCCACAGCAGCAAGAGAAGCGGGGTCTGCACTCCCAAAGTCTGGACCTGATGCGCTTTCCGCTGGCTGTCGTCGTGCTCACCGTGCACGTATCGTCCATCACGCAGCTCTCCGGCCACACCTTTACCGCAGGTACCGAAGCTTTCCGGCGCTTTGTCGAGATTTTTCTGCACAACCAGAGCGTGCCCATCTATTTCTTCATCGCAGGCTATGTGTTCTTCTACAAGATGGAGATGAACCGGCAGCAATACACCCGCAAATTGCACAACAGGGTGAAATCGCTGCTCATACCCTATCTCATCTGGAACACGGTGGGCATACTCTTGGTGGCCACAAAAGCTCTTGTGAAAGGCGACGGAGAGTTCTACCCCACCCTGGGCAATCTGCTCTCCTGCTACTGGATGTACGACGGCTCTCTCTCGGGAAGGCAAACCGAACTGGGCATCTATCCCATTGACCTGCCCCTCTGGTTCGTGAGAGACCTGATGATAGTGGTGCTGCTCACCCCGGCACTCTACTGGATTATACGCCACGCACGGCACTACTGGGTGTGGGCACTCGGCATAGCATGGCTCTTCAGGTGGCAACTGTCCAACCAGCACCACGCCCAGATGCTCACTGCCTTCTTCTTCTTCTCCTGGGGCGGCTACATGAGCATCTTCAAGAAAGACATGATACGCGAGTTCGGACGGCTACGCAACGCCTCGTTCATCGCCTATCCGCTGCTGGGCGCGGCCGCATGGTACTGCGCCGCAGCCGACACTGGCTGGTTCAATCAGGTGAAAGACCTTTACATCCTGGCCGGACTCATCGCAGCCTACAATCTCTCGGCCTTGCTGCTCACCCACCAAGTGGTCAAGGTGAGTTCCTTCCTCTCCTCAGCCAGCTTCTTCATCTACATCACCCACTATCTCATGATAGGCCCCATCATCCGGAAAATCTTTGGTCTGCTCGAGCCCGGCAGCACCTTCACCGTTGTCACGGTCTATCTGCTATGCATCGCCCTCATCACCAGCATGCTGCTGGCGTTGTTCTACCTGATGCAGCGCTACACCCCAAAGCTGCTGCGGGTGACGGCAGGCAGGAAATAGCCGGAAAACTAAGTTTTTTTCAAAAAAAATCGGTATTTAGCAAGAAAATACCTAACTTTGCATATTTGATGGGCCACCCTCACGCAAGAGGGAGGCTATGTTCCGCGTATGTTGCTGGAAATCAGCGCAAAAGCATGAGCATAACTTTCAAAACAAAGTATCGTATAGCCACTGCAAAAACCTTGCGGTGACCCCCATTTATGCACCATGCCCAACCCCACAGCACCCACCTCAAGCCCTCTCTCCTGGTATCCCATGCGGGTAACCTACGGCCGCGAGATGAGCATCAAGTCGTATCTCGACGAGTTGGGTGTGGAGAATTTTCTGCCCCTCCAGTATCAGACCGTGGAGCACAACGACACCCGCTCCCGTAAACTGCTGCCGGCTGTGCGCAACCTGATTTTCGTCCATTCGAGCAAGGAAGTGATAACACGTCTCAAGCACGAATACGCCAGGATAGAGCCTCTGCGCTACATGACACGCACGCTCAGAAGCGAGAACGGTCGTAAGGAGATACTTGTGGTGCCCGATGCCCAGATGCAAAATTTCATGCGGGTGGCAGCCATCCAAGACGAGCGTGTGCTCTATCTGAAGAAAGGCGACTACCTGAACAAAGTGGGCAAGAAGGTGAGAATCATCGACGGACTCTTTACAGGTGTGGAGGGCAAGATTCTCCGCATCAATAAGAACAAGAAAGTGGTGGTGGAGCTGGAAGACATCGTGTCGGTGGCCGTGGCCTTCGTACCCTCACAGTTTATCGTCGAAAGACAGGAAGAGGAAAGCTGACCGCCCATGCAACCCACCATATCAGTTATCATCCCCGCCTACCAGGCCGCCCCCTATCTGCAGCGCTGTCTCGACTCGCTGCTTGCACAGACCTTACGCGACATAGAGATTGTGGTGGTAGACGACGGCAGCACCGACGGTACACCGGCGCTCATGCGCACCTATGTGGAGAAAGACAGCCGCATCGTGAGTCTGCGTCAGGAAAACGGTGGTGTGAGCAGCGCACGTAACAGAGGGCTGGAGCAGGCCTGCGGCCAATGGGTCGCCTTTGTCGATGTCGACGACTGGGCCGAGGCACAATACCTGTCTTCACTCCTTCCACAGAATGCCGGCACCGACTTTGTGGTGAGCGGCCACACCGAGCACCGGAGCAAGCTCACCGTCCCCCATCAGCCGGCGACATGCGGGCCCCTCCCGCTCACCCAGGCAGCCTCGGTGATAGCGGCATTGGAGGCTGACTATCACCTGAACACCCCCTGGGCCAAGCTGTACTGCAAGGACATCATCGACCGCCACGGTCTCCGCTTCGACCCAGCCTACAGCTACGGCGAGGACAAGCTGTTCGTATACCGCTACCTGTGCCACTGCGCTACCGTCCAGGTGACAACGGGCACCTACTACCACTACAACAACCAGGCGGACGGACTGTCAAGGAAAATCCATCCACCGCGGATTATATGGAAATGGAACGAGGAGATGCTCGACACCATGTCGCAGGCGGGAACCACCTTCGGCTGGCCGCCCCAGGTGACTGAGGCGATGCGCAGCCGGTCGTTCACCTATTTCACCCTCTATATGGCCGACAGCATCTACCACCAGCCGCTGCGGGGACGTGAGCGCCGCAGTCTGCTGAGCGAGGTCTATGCCCGCCGCCGCAGTCAGCGGCTGTTCAGCCTGCACCACTGCACCGGAAAAACCCAGCTGCTGGCCGCCCTGCTATACAAGACAAACTCACCCGCCCTGTCGCACATCGTCTACACACTGTTGTGCGGGAGAGGTGGCAAAGGAATGATGAGATGAAAATACTATTTATCCTGATGGTGCTGCTGTTCTCGGCAGCCATCATACGATACAACGGCATGAGGCGGTTCATTCTCTATCTGACCGCCATCCTGCTGCTGCCCTACTCTATTGCCGTACTGAACAGTCCGCACATCACAGCCAACGAGGTGCTGGCCCTGGCCTTCTTCATCTCGGTGGCCATCAGGCCGAAGCAGGCCGCCGAGGCCCTGCGCAGGTGCCCGTGGTACGTGTGGGCGGCTCTCGTGCTGGTGTATCTGGGCCATCTGGGCACCGCCGTGATGGACTACCGCCTGCCTCTGGCCAGTGCCATGGTGAAGGCCCACACCCACTTCTTCGACTCCTTCATACTGTTGGCGGTGGGTTATTTCTCCCTCTACGAGAACCTCACCCTCTACCACCTGAGAAGATTCCTGGTATGGGCCTCCATCATCGTGGCCGGCTACGGCATCCTGACCTGCGTAGTGGGCATAGACCCCTACACCCAGCTGGTGGAGCGCTCGTTCAACGTGATTTCCGACTTCACCCCCCTACGGGGCGCCGGCCGCACACGCGCCTGCTCCTTCCTCTTCAATTCGCACGGTTTCGGGTTCTTCTGTGCGGCAGCCTTCCTCACCCTGCTCCTGCTCTACCGCAGAAACATCCTGCGCCGGCCGCTGCCCCTGGCCGCCCTTGCCCTGCTACTCATGGGCACCGCCCTCTCGGGCAGCCGCTCATCACTGCTGGCCCTCCTGCTGTGTGCCGCCTTCATCTGCATGGTCACCTTCACCGGCATGCAGCGCATCAAGGCCCTTGTAGCCACTGTGATGCTGATAACGGCGGTGCTGCTCACCCCCTTCCTACGCGAACGGGTGGAGCCGCTGATGGACGCTTTCCGTACGGGTGAGGTGCAGACAGCAGGCAGCAACCTCGAGCTGCGCAAGAACCAGCTCGACATCGCGCTGATATTCCACAGGAAGAGCCCCACTTGGGGCAACGGCTACGACTACTACGCCGAAGTGCTCGTGCCCGACAAGAAACTCATCGGCGACGAAGGTCTGGCCGGTGCCGAGAGCTACCTCTTCATGCTGCTCATCGAAGACGGCACTGTGCAGATAGTGCTCATCTCGCTGCTGCTACTGTGTCTGGCCCTCTTCTTCCTGAGCCGGCTCCGCCAGAATCCCATCTATGCCACCTGGGGGCTCTCTGTCCTGGCGCTGATGGTGTTTGTGGCACTGGCCTCAGGTATGTCGATCAACTGGAAATACTCACTGCCGCTGATTGGAATGGCCCTGAAGGCCGTTGTGAACAGCGACAGGAAAAAAACAGCAGTCACCGCATGAACATTCTCCTGATGGCCACCTTCTCGTATGCCGGCATGGGTCCCTATGTCTGCAAGATATTCAACGAGTTCTCCCACGACAACATATACGGTTTCTTCATCGACGACCAGCAGCACTACTACCGTAAGAACCTGCGGCCGTCGCACCCTGAGAACATCAAGATAGTGCAACTGGACAGCAACAAGCTCAACAAGCTGCTACTGCTCATCGACACGCCCCGCCGCATCAAGCGGGCCTTCCGGCAGTTCTGCCGCGAGAAAGAAATCGACGTGGTGCATGTGCTGGCCAGTGGAGCCCTCCACTACAAGATGATAGGCGAGGCGGCCAGTACGGCCAGCCTGTTGCAGACGGTGCACGACCTGCAGCCCCATGAGGCCAAGAAAGCCTGGCACAAGATGTTGCGCCAGCACATCATCTACAGCAAACTGGGACGTCTTTACAAGCAAGCGCCCTGTCTGGTGACCAACAGCCATGAGCAGTACGACACGCTCAAGAAGCTCTACCCCACCAAGGAAATCTACTACCACTCCTTCCCCAGCCTTGTCACCCAGGAGGTGGCCGACGGGCAGATGGACGTGGCCGAGACCAAAGGCGCCGGTCCCTACATTCTCTTCTTCGGCAGAATAGAGAAATACAAGGGCATCGAACTGCTCTACGAGGCCTACACACACAACCCCTACCTGCTGGACAACTACAAGCTGGTGATAGCCGGCTCCGGCGACATGTATTTCGACATCGACAAACGCTATGCCGACCGCGTGGTGCTCATCAACCGCTATGTCGACGACCGCGAGATAGCCAGTCTGTACCGCCACGCCGCCTGCGCCGTGTATCCCTATACATCGGCCACGCAGTCGGGCGTACTCTCACTCTCATGCTACTTCCAGACCCCCTCACTCGTCTCCGATGTGCCTTTCTTCGCCGGGCAGGTGCGTCAGGCTCCTATTGCCGAGACCTTCGCCAACGGTGACGCCGGCTCCCTAAGCGCCTCGCTCGAGAAGCTGCTGCGACAGGACCAAGCACCGATGAGAGCCGCTCAGAAAGCATACTATGAGAACGAGTACAGGGAGGGGCAGATAAGACAACAACTACTCAGCATCTATGGCAAGCATCAAGGCCGACATTGAGGCGAACCGAGGCAACATGCGCTCCATGGTGCTTGTGGTGGCATTCAGAATGAGCCACTACTTCACCCAAAGCCGCATACGCAGGGTGGTGGGATTCCCCATCCGCCTGTTATATAAGTTTCTCTCCGAGTGGGTGTACCGCCTGCAGCTCAAGGATGTCACTACAGTAGGACCCGGACTGCAGATATTCCATGGCGGTTTCGGCACCGTGATAGGTCCGCGTGTGGTCTTGGGCGCCAATGTGAAAATAAGGCACAACACCACGATAGGCGGCAAGGGCTTCGACGGCACCGGCCCCCGGCCCGTGATTGGCGACAATGTGTCGATAGGCCCCGGCTGCATCATTCTCGGCGGCATACACATAGGCGACAACGCCCGCATAGGCGCCGGCTCGGTGGTGGTGAAAGACGTGGCGCCCAACGAGGTGGTGGCCGGCAACCCGGCCCGCCACATCCGGTACATTGAATGAGCGGGAGACATCCTATGAAAGACAAGAGAGTGTCGGGGTTCAGCTGGAACTTCCTGGAGAACATCGCAACCCAGGGCATCCAGTTTATCGTGGGCATCGTGATGGCCCGCCTGCTCACACCCGACGACTATGGTCTGATAGGCATACTGATGGTGTTTATCTCCATCTCCACCGTCATTATGGATGCCGGTTTCATAAAAGCGGTGATGCAGAAGACCGACCGTACCGACGACGATTTCTGCACGGCATTTTTCTTCAACATGGGAGCAGGACTGCTCCTCTTCTTACTGCTCTGCCTCTGCTCGCCGCTCATAGCGCAGTTCTACGAGAAACCCATACTGAGTGCGCTCACCAAGGTGGTGGCCCTGCAACTGGTCATCAACTCCATCCTGCTCGTGCAGCGGGCCAAGTTTACCATAGCCCTTGACTTTCGCACCCAGGCCATCATTGCCCTGACAGCAGCGCTGATACAGGGAGCCGTGGGCATCACCATGGCCTACAGCGGCTGCGGTGTATGGTCTATTGCCTGGTCGGGAGTGGCAGGTGCGACAGCCAACTGCCTGCTTTACTGGGTGCTCGGCAAGTGGCGCCCGAAGCTCCGCTTCTCGCACGCCTCTTTCAAGGAGATGTTCAGCTATGGGTCGAAACTGCTGGTCTCACAGTTGCTCGACGTGACGTGGAAAAACATCTACCCGCTCATCATCGGCAAGCGGTTTCCGGCTGCCGAGCTGGGTTTCTACAGTAGGGCCAACCACTACGTGAAACTGCCCTCCACCACCTTCTCGGGGGTGATAGAGCGCGTCACCTTTCCCATGCTCGTGGAGGTGAAGCAAGACGACGCCACCTTGCACCGCCAGTTCAGCATGCTCTTCAAGCTCTCGGCCTACATCTTCTTCCCACTGATGGCCGGCTTCGCCATACTGGCCCGTCCGCTCATCATAGAGATGCTTACCGAGAAATGGGAACCCTGCATCATCTACCTCCAGATTCTGTGCATGGGACTGATACTTTATCCGATACACGCCCTCAACATGAACCTGCTGCAGGTGAAGGGCCGCAGCGACCTCTTCCTGCGGGTGGAGATTATCAAGAAAGCCGTCGATGTGACTGTGCTGCTCATCACCGTGACGATGGGAGTGAAGGAGATGTGCATCGGTCTGGCCGTGGCCTCCTATATCTCCTGGATTATCAATGCCTACTACACAGGCAAGCTCATCAACATAGGATTCCTGCGCCAAACGGTGCTCGTACTCCCCACCGCCCTCTATACCCTCCTGATGTGGGCCTGCATAGAAGGCGTGAAACTGCTCATAACCAACTACCTCCTGCAGCTCCTCGTGGGCATCGTCGTGGGAGTGGCGGTCTATTATCTCTCAGGACGTTTGCTTAAGTCGGAAGAGCTGGCTTTCGTGGAGCGGAAGGCCCGGGAGCAGTTCTCAAGCAAGGCCTCAGACAACCACTAAACACAAAACGATGGACCAACCCTTACTCAGCGTAAGCCTGATTACCTACAACCAAGCCAAATTCATACGCCAGTGCCTCGACGGCATCATGATGCAGCGCACCACTTTCCCAATAGAAATCCTGGTGCACGACGATGCCTCGACCGATGGCACGCAAGACATCATAAAGGAATATACCGCAAGGTATCCCGGCCTTATCAACCCTATTCTGCAGACGGAGAACCAATACTCCAAAGGGGTGAAGATAGATATGGAGTTCAACTACCGGAGGGCACGGGGAAAATACATAGCCACCTGCGAGGGCGACGACTTCTGGACCGACCCCGACAAGCTGCAGCGGCAGGTTGACATTCTGGAAAAGCACCCCGACTACTCGATGTGCTGCCACGCATGCGCCATTCTCGAAGAAGAGACCCAGAAACTGACCCAACCCAACCCCCTGTGCGCAGGGGCTCCGGGCATGGAGTTCGACTATGCGCGGAAACGCAAGTTGGGATGGTTTTTTCACACACTCAGCGTGGTGTTCAGAAACGGCCTGCTCGACCCGGGACAGTGGAAGGAGTTCGGCTACTACCGCGACGTTCACCAGTTCTACTACCTGCTCAAGCATGGCAAGGGCTACTATCTGGAAGATGTCATGGGCACCTACCGCGAACATGCTGGCGGCGTGTACCGCGGCATGGACCGCGAAAAGCAGATACAGACCGACCTCAGGGTGTTTGACGAGCTCTATGCCCGCGAAAAAGACCCGTTGCTCAAGCGTGAGATGGAAGAACAGCTCAAGGAGCTGGCCTTTCTCTGCCTGCGCCACCACAAGGTCGGTGCCTTCTTCAGCTATACCCGCACACTTCATCCACACCCCACCTTCAGCATGTATCTGGCCACGGCCGGCCAACTGGCCTCCTACTACCTCAAGAAAATGACTAGAAGAAAAGAAGCGAATGACGAAAAGAAAGAATATCAATAATAAACAAAACCATAAGAAAATGAAAATCAAGATTTTACCCATGCTGCTCATCTGTATGGCAGCCGTTTGCTCCTGCAGCACAGAGAACATTGCCTACATGGAAAAGAACACTGGCAGCAGCGCCAACATCACCGAGAACTTTGATGCCCGCATCAAGGTGAAAGACCTGCTCACCATCAGTGTGACCTGCTCGCAGCCAGAGATTGCCTCACCCTTCAACCTCACGGTCTCCAACCCCACCACCAACCGCATCGGTTCCAGCTACACCGTGACACAGCCCACCCTGCTCCCCTACCAGGTGGACAACGACGGCTACATCAAATTCCCCGTCATCGGCAAGCTGAAGGTGCTCAACATGACCAAGACCGAGGTGGAACAACTCATCACCAACCGCCTGGCCGACTATATCAAGAACGAGGTGCCTACCGTCACCATGAGCTGGCTCAACTATAAATACTCCGTACTTGGCGAGGTGGCACGCCCCAACCAGTATACCTCTGAAACGGGCAAGGTGAATATCTTCGAGGCTCTCTCCGCCGCCGGCGACATGACCATCTACGGCCGCCGCGACAATGTGAAGCTCATACGCGAGGGCAACGACGGCAAGCGCACCACCGTGGAGCTCGATCTGACCCGCGACGACATCGTGACCTCACCCTACTACTATCTTCAGCAGAACGACATCGTCTACGTAGAGCCCAACAAGGCACGCGCCAAGAGTTCCAACATCAGCTCCGCCACCACCATCTGGCTCTCCGTGACCTCCATCCTGCTCTCCGCAGCAGCACTTGTTGTGAACATCACCAAATAACCCCCATTCATCATGAAAGATATTGAAACTGACTATCTGGACGAGAAGCCTTCACGCCTTGACCTGAGAGGATGGCTGCTCAAGTACTGGTCGTACAAGGTGCCCATCGCCATCATTTGCGGCACCTGCCTTCTGATAGCGGCCATCTATGCCCTGGTGACACCCTCCACCTACAAGGCAAAGGCCACCATCACCATCAACGACTCACAAAGAGGCGGTGCCAAGAACAGCGGTCTCTCGCAAGACAACATCTTCTCCACCGCCAACGACTGGATCAACACCGAAAACGAGATAGAGAAGCTCAAGTCGCCCTCACTGGTGGAAAAAGTGGTGATGAGAATGAAGCTCTATACCGTCTACACCACCGGAGGCAGTTTCCGCAACAAACTGCTCTATGAGGACATTCCCGTGACGGTAGACATCAATGAGACCAGCCTGGAGGAACTCACCACACCCATCACCATGGACCTGGAGGTGAACTCCACCAACAACATCGGCGTGAGCATCAAGGCCAACTACCAAGGCGAGCCCTGGGAGAAGGAAACCGCCATCAACAAGTTTCCGCAAATCATCAACACGCCTATGGGCGACCTGGAATTCCTGGGCAATATGGATGCCTTCCGCCGCTTCGGAGAAAAACTCCACATATCGATTGTGAATCCCTCCGACAAAGCCCGCGAATGCGTGACCCAGCTCACGGCCATGAATACCTCACGCAGTACCTCGATAGTGAATCTGGAATTCAACAGCCGCAACAGAGCCTTGGGTCTGGAATTCCTGTCAGAACTCGTGAGATGCTACAACATCGAGTCGAACGCCGACAAGAACAGGATAGCCATGCGTACTTCCGACTTCCTGAAAGACCGTCTCGACATCATCAGCAAGGAACTCAACGCCACCGACACCCGTCTGCAGGACTACAAGCGCGGAGCCGGTGTGACCAATATGTACGACGACACAAAGACGAGTCTGGAAGAAGAGGCCCGCTACGGTAAGGAAGCTCTCGACGCTGAGACACAGATGCAGCGCATCAACTCGCTCAGCGACTACATCCACAAGCCTGAGAACATCGGCAGCCCCATTCCGGGTGCCACCGGTCTCACCGACCCCAACCTGGCCGGAACCATCAACAGCTATAACCAGCTGGTGGCCGAATACCAGCGTTTGGCTACAAGCTCATCGGAGAACAACCCTGTGCTGAAGAACCTGAAGAACCAGATGGAAGCTGGTTTCAAGGGAGTGGAGATAGCTCTCAAGAACGCCTACGACCAGGCCGCCATCGCTCGGAACAAGCTCAGCGGAAAGGCCGGTCAGTACAATCAGCGCATCTCAAAGACACCTGTCGACGAGCGCATCATGACCAGCATCACCCGCCAGCAAGACACCAAGTCGAGCATTTATCTTGACCTGCTCCAGAAGATGGAGGCCACCGCCATGGCGCTCGACGCCATCACCGAGGATGCAAAGATTATCAACAAGCCCTATGCCGCCCAGTGGCCCACCTCGCCGAAGAAGAAAGTGATACTGGGTGTGGCCTTGCTCATCGGCCTCTTCCTCTCGCTGCTGTGGGTGTACTTCAAGGAGCAGCTGTCAAAGAAGATTGCCGACACGCACACCATGCGCAACATGCTGGGCAACGCCTTCCCCATCGTATCGATGCGCACTGACCGCAAGCTCTCCGAGAACCAGAAATTCGGCAACATGCGCACCATTGTGCGCTCCATCCTGAACCGCACGCAAGGGAACACCGTGCTCGTGACCTCCTACAACCAAGAAGACGGCAAGAGCCTTGTGGCCACCGCACTGGCCGAGAACTATGCCAAGACAGGCTCCAAGACCCTGCTCATGGCAGTGAGAAACGCCGCCAGCGAAGAGGAGCGCCGCAACATCGCCTTCTACCTGGAACCCTCCGACAAGCACCTGGCCGAAGACCTCACCTGGCAGTCGGAAAGGATGGACAATCTGTGGACACTGCCCATCACGCTGAGCACCGACGACCTTGTGGCCTTTGTCTGCGACAAGCGCCTCGACAGTGTGGTGAAACAGCTGAAGGAGAAGTTCGAATACGTCATCATCGACACCGTGGCTATGAAAGACGTGCCCGACGAGATGACGCTTGGCAAATATGCCGATGTGGCCGTGATGGTGATGAAGCCCGGCAATACCGACAAGCGTGCCGTCGAGGTGCTCTACAATGCCAAGGAGAACAATCTGCTCCCCCACACACTGGTTGTCATAAACGAGCGATACTAATATCCCGGAAGCCCTACCCCCATAGGGCTTCCGGATTCTCTCCCCCAAAAAAGAAATGAGAAAATACGCTACAGGAAATGAACTGATAAGAGACGCTGTCGTGCTGGGCGATTTTGCCATCCTCAACCTGCTTCTGGCGGCTTTCTACCAGCTATTCCCCGAACTGCTGCCGTCCTTCTTCGACCGTGAGCCCAAAATCGTTATCATCATGGCCAACCTGTCGATGATTCTGGCACAGATGTGTGTGGGTACCATCATACACAAACGGCGCATCAGTTTTGAGGAACTCTTCACATGCGTCTTCAAACTCTGCTTCCTGCAGTTGGCCGTTATGATGTTTGTCTTGCGCCTGCTTTGCGACGGAGGAGGATTCTTCGAGTTCACCATCGCTTTCGGCCCGACCCTGTTCGTGATGATACTTCTCTCGCGCCTGGTGGAGAAAATAATGATAGCCCGCTTCCGTCTGGAAGGCAAAAACACACGCAGCATCATCTTCATAGGCAACGACCCCTCGGTGGTGGAACTCTACGACAAGCTCATATCCGACTCGTCGACAGGGTACAAGGTAAGAGGCTACTATGCCGATGAACTTATTCCGCAATGTCCTGACGGCATACCCTTCCTGGGCGATATCGACGACCTGAACCAGATGATGGCAAGCTACTCGCTCACAGCCATCGAGAAAGACACGACCCACAAGAAGCGCAGGCTACGCGAACTGAACATCTCACCACTCGACGAGGTGTTCTGCAGCCTCTCGCACAGCGACTACGACGAGATTGTGAAAATCATGAAGTTCTGCGACCAGAACGTGGTACATTTCTACTACGTGCCACGCACCTTCGGCAACTACCAGCTCAATCTGCGCCCGGAACGGCTGGGCGACAGCATCGTGTTCACCAACTACTACGAGCCCCTGTCGCACCCGCTGAGCAAAGCCGCCAAGCGACTCTTCGACATCGTGTTCAGCCTCGTGGTGTGCCTGTTCCTGCTGCTGCTCGCTCCCGTTATCATCTGGAAGATCAAGAAAGAGAGTCCCGGACCCGGCATCTTCAAGCAAGACAGGACCGGTCTGAACGGCAAGACCTTCGTGTGCTACAAGTTCAGGTCCATGCACATGAACAAGGACGCCGACAGTCTTCAGGCCACGAAAAACGACCCCCGGAAATTTCCTTTCGGCGACTTCATCCGCCGCACCAACATCGACGAACTGCCCCAGTTCTTCAATGTGCTGAAAGGCGACATGAGCGTGGTGGGGCCCCGTCCGCACATGCTGAAGCACACTGAAGAATACGGCCGCATCATCGACCACTACATGGTGCGCCATTTCAGCCGTCCCGGCATCACCGGCTATGCTCAGGTGATGGGATGCAGAGGCGAGACGAAAGATGTGAGAGAGATGGAAGAACGCATCAAGAAAGACATCTGGTACATCGAGCACTGGACTTTCTGGCTCGACATAAAGATTATCTTCAAGACCGTACTGTCACTGTTCACCCACGACGAGAAAGCCTACTAAAATGGCCGGAAACCGACGTCTCTATTCCTTCAACGGAAGCCTCTACAAGATGACGGGGGTGCAGAAGGTGCTGCTCGACATCCATCATGCCGTGAGCGGCACCTACGAGGCCTATATAGCAGGCACCATTCCCTTTGAGCACATTCACAAAGACATGGGCGTGAAACAGTCAGAATACAAGCGGGTGCGTAATCCCTTCATGTTCTACCGCTCCATTGTCATCGTGCACGAACGGAAATACCTGTGGGTGTTCTGGCTGCTCAATCACCTGCTGTTGCAGCGCATCAAGATTGTGTACATACACCACAACATCTTCTCCAACCTGCGCCGGGCCTCCATCATGCCCCATACGGTGGTATCCATCTCCGACCGCTGTACCGAAAACCTGACCCAATTCTTCAAGGTGCCATCCAGCCATATACACAAGATACACAACTGCGTGGCCGACATCCATCCACCACGACACCGCATTCCCGACGGCGATACCGTCACCCTGCTTTATCCCGCCCGCATCAACGACGTGAAGCGGCAGCCCGAAATCGTGGAACGTCTGCGCGGACATCTCAACAGCAACGTCCGCATCCTCTTTGCCGGCGACGGTCCGCTCCTTGAACAATTGCAGACGGTCACCGCCGGCAGTTCCCAATTCATCTCCATGGGATATGTCAGCGACATTCCCTCACTCATGCAGAAGTGCGACTACATGCTTCTGTTCTCCAAACACGAGGGTCTGCCCATCACGCTCATCGAAGCGGCCATGTGCGGTTTGCCCATCGTGTGCAACGATGTAGGCGGCAATACGGAGATAGCCGTCGACGGCAAGAACGCCTTTGTCGTAAACGACTGGGAGAGTCTGGCAGCCACACTCAACCGCCTGTCAGAGACCAGCAGCGCACGATACGGGGAAATGTCGGAAGCCAGCAGGACTATCTACGAGGAGCACTACACCTTCGACACCTTCAAAAAAGCCTATCTGGCATTATTGGACAATCTGGACTGACATGGTTCCACCTTTAGTAGAGAAAATACTCCGGAGCGACGGTCTCACAATGGAAGAGCTGCTGGAAAAGAAAGGCAGCATCTACACCTTCCTCAACCCCGTGTCGTATCTCAATGCACAGAAGGAAAAAGACTTGTTCCAGGCGTTCGACGGCATCTTCGCCGACGGGTCGCTGCTGGTGAAAGCCATACGCCTGCTTTACGGCAGGAAAGTGACGCGCCGCAGCTTCGACATGACCTCTCTGGCTCCAGTGCTCCTTCGTTATGCCCTCCAAGAGGGCAAGCGTGTAGCCATCATAGCCAGCAAGCAGGAAGAAGTGGAACAGGCTGTGGACATCATCCGCGACCAATATCCCGGCATCGACATCACTTATTGGCGCAACGGCTACTTCTCGTCGGCGACCGAGATAGAAGCCGAAGCTCGGCATATAGCCGGCATCGCCCCCGACTATCTCATCGTGGGCATGGGCATTGTGCTGCAGGAGAAAATGCTGCTGTGCGCCAAGAAGGAAGGATTCGGGGGTATCGGTTTCACCTGCGGGGGGTTCATCCACCAGCTGTGCGGCGGCAAAGATTATTATCCGGCCTGGATAGACCGCCACAACCTCCGGTTCGTGTACCGGATGTACAAAGAGCCCCACACCCGCAGCCGCTACGCCAAGGCGGCCATCATCTTCCCACCGGTCTTCACCGGTGAGCGGATAACCCATTTGTTCAAAAAAACACCATCTCTATGACGGAAGACATCAAGTTCTCGCTCATAGTGCCCGTATACAACGTGGCCCAATACTTGCGGCGCTGTCTCGACAGCCTGGCCCGGCAAGACTACGCCAACTATGAGGTAATCTGCATAAACGACGGAAGCACCGACGAGAGTCCCTCCATACTCGCCGAATACGCCGCCGCACCCCACTTCACCATCATCCATCAGGAAAACCGCGGACTCGGAGGCGCCCGCAACACCGGCCTCTCGCACGCCAGCGGCCAGTACATCTGGTGCATCGACAGCGACGACTGGATTGCCACCGACGCGCTCTCCCGCATCTATACCGCCATCAAGAGCCGCGAGCAGACCGGGGTGGTGATGATAGACATGACCAAGACCTATGAGGACGGGAGCAAGAAAAAACTCTCCGTGACCAGAAGCTTTCTCCCCGGCGAAGAGTTGACCTGCTGGAGCCTTACCCGCCACCTGCTGCTCTACGAAGGCCTCTACGCCGCCCAGGTAAGAATCTTCCGTGCCGACATCATCAGGGATTTCCGTTTCAGCGACGGATTCTACGAAGACATCCCCCTCATCAAGCTTTTTGCCAAGCAAGACTTTCCCATCGTGCATCTGGAGGGCGAGGTGTACTATTATTTTCAGCGGTCGGGCTCCATCATGAAGACCATCGACCGGAGAGTGCTCGATGTTTTCCGGCAATTCCGCCTGGTGGCCGACTATCTGGCCGACGACAGCCGGTACAAGGTGCTCACAGCCCATTTCTTCTACTATCTCTCCGGCATCACCTACGAAAGGTGTCTGAGAAGCGGCGACAAATCGCTGATGGCCGAAGCAAAAAAGCTTTTCAGAGAGGGAAAGCGCGGGATAGCCAGTATATGGCAAGTAGTGATGCGGCTGGACATCTCGATGAAGCGTAAACTGAAATTGGTTTACTATTACTTTAAAATGTCATGAAACCAGCACGTTATTTAGGAAGGCAACTGGAGTTTTTCCTGCTTAACTATATTACCGCCCATGTACCGGTCTACTGTTTCAGAAAGGCAGTGTACCGCCTTTGCGGCGCCAAGATAGGCAAGCGCACCATCATCGACATGGACGCCTACGTGCTGAGCCCCGAACTGCTGCGCATAGGCTCGCACACCCACATCAATCACGACTGCATGCTCAATGCCGAGGGCGGCATCACCATCGGCGACAATGTATCAATCTCACACCATGTACGCATCTGCTCCTCCAGCCATGCCTACGACACCCCCGACTTCAAACTCCGGCAAGCCCCCATCCGTATCGACAATCATGTGTGGATAGGGTTGGGAGCCATGGTACACCTGGGCGTGCACATCGGTGAGGGCGCCGTGATAGCATCGGGTGCGGTGGTAACGAAAGACTGCGAGCCATGGACCGTCTACGGCGGTGTGCCCGCCAAGGCGATAGGCAAACGGGAAATCAGCGAGGTGGCCTACGACTGCACATCATTCCTCCATACACATGGGTTGAGAAAGCCCTATCTGAGATAACAAGACAATGACGCTCAAGAAGATTTTTCTTTACAACAACATTATGGACTTCGGAGAGAGGCACCAATGGGTAAAGCCTCTGCTCCCTCTTTTTTTCAGGCTGAAGAAAAAGGCCAAGAAACTGCTGTCATCACGGGAGTTCTATTTTGAGGTGACAGCCTGCGAACACTGCAACCTGCAGTGCGCCATGTGCTCCCACTATTCGCCGCTGGCCGCCGAGTCGTTTGCCGACACAGAAGAGCTGGACCGCGACCTCACACAACTGAACAGACTGTTCATAGACTATCACCTCACCTGCTGCATCCTGGGAGGTGAGCCCCTGCTGCATCCCGACATAGCCGAGGTGATGCAAACCTGCCGCAAGGCGCTGCCCTCAGCACGTCTGCAATTGTGCACCAACGGCCTGCTGCTCAAGAAAATGGACGACCGTTTCTGGCAGTCTCTTCACGACAACGACGTGCAGCTCATCATCTCCTCCTACCCTGTGAAAATCGACTACGAGTGGATCATGAAGAAAGCCGCCGAAACTGGTGTGGAAAAGGTGCTGCGCGAAAATGCCATCACCACTGGTTTTGCAAAGGGAGTAATCAGTCCGCAAGCCGGCGACAGCCGCCACAACGCCATCATGTGCGACGCCCACCACCGGAGCCACACCCTGTGGCACGGCAAGCTGTACACCTGCCACTGCTCGGCCAATATCCATCTGTTCAACAGTTATTTCCACACTCACTATCCAGAAGACAACGGTGTAGACATTTACGGGGCCGAAACAGCCCGCACACTGCTCCGCAAGATGGAAGAGCCCTGTGCCCTGTGCGCCCACTGTCGCCCCGACCAGCACATTGTAAAGCCTTGGAGTCACTCCAAGAAAGACATGTATGAATGGCTCGAAGAATAAACGACAACCACGAAAAGAGAAGACAATTATTTAAAAATAATTAATAATCAATGCTTTTCAAAGCATATAATTGGATAAGAAAAGGATAAATTGTAATTTTGCAAATTATCAACGTTGTTTCAGAAACAGAAATAAGGACCTACGCAATATGAAGAGATTTTTAACCACCATCATGTCCGTGCTTCTCGTAGGCTTTGCATTTGCCGGCCCCATCGACAGAAACGCAGCCCGACAGATTGCAGATGAATTTGCCCAAAAGCGGCATCCTTCCTCCACTCTCGAGGCCGTTTCCACCCGGAACGCCCGCCGCGCAGGCGCCACCGAAGAAGAAGCTTATTACTACGTGTTCAATCTCAGTGATGACAATGGATTCGTGATTGTGTCGGGCAATGATGACTGCCCGTCTATTTTGGGATATACCGACCAAGGCTCTTTCGACCCCGCCAATGTGCCCGATGGTCTGGCCTTCATGCTCAACATGTATGAGGAGCAGATCAAAGGAATTGAAAATTACGCCCAAAAGCAAGAAGTGGCCCACCAAGAAGAGAGCGCAGCCCCCCGCCGCAGCATGTCGCTGGCCCGCCATTACATCTGCCCGCTCGACTCTTTCTTCTTCTTTTCCACACCGCCCTACAATTATTTCTGCCCTGCCGATTCCTCCGGCACCCACGAAGGTTCGGGCTGTGTAGCCACTGCTATGATCCAGGTGATGGCCTATTGGCAATATCCCTCCAAGACAACCGCCATTCCCGGCTATCTATCGGATCCCTATGTCATTGAAGACATTCCCTCCCAGCCCATCGACTGGCCCAATGTGCTGAGAAACTACAGTTTCAAATACTACTACAACACCCCCGACGAGCAGATTGATGCCATAGCCAGCCTCGCCTACCGCGCATCCGTGAGTGTGAAGAACGACTTCGGCACCGGAACCGGTGCATCGGTAAGCAACGTCATACCAGCCATGGTCAATTATTTCGGCTACTCGCCCGATATACAGATGGCCGAATTGGTGGATATGGGCATGAACAAGACAGAAGACATCATTTACAATGAACTGGTGCAGGAGCGGCCTGTGATGATGGGCGGCCTCCGTCATAGTGTGGACCCACTGAGTCCCAGAGGCGCTCATATGTGGGTAGTCGACGGCTACGAACAAGACGACCTCTTCCATTTCAACTGGGGTTGGAACGGCCACATGAACGGATATTTCCGCATTGCAGCCATCAGTCCTTACCACCACGAGATGGTATGGAACTATATGAACAGCCTCTTCATGTTTTACAACATCAAGCCGGCTGGCGTCGACAGTAATGCACAGCCCGAAGACACTTATAGCAAACGGCTCCGCAACGCAAATATCACCGCCACCTACAACGCTACCAGAAACTTCACCATAACGGTTCAGAACATACTGAGCCAGAGAACAACGTTCGACCAGGGATTGAAAGTGTTCGACGCCAACGGGCAGTATATTGAGACCATCCAGGGCGAATCGGTCACACTCGACCCGGATGAGACGGCCTCGTTCACCTACGCCCCCACCCTCTCGACATACACGCCCGGCCACTACTACCTCTACCCGGTGAGCCGGGTATCAGGCCAGGAGAAATGGGAAGACGACGAATGCTATTCTCTCAACGCCTACATCGATGCAAACCTCACAAGCAACAAGTCTGTATACTATTCACTTGTCAAGGCTCTTACCATCAATTCTATTGAGCGTGAGGACCATGGTCCTATCTATGTGGGTGCCCCACAGATACTGAAAGTGAATGTGACCAACAACACCAACGAGAAATTCGGGCGATGGATAAATCTGTATGCCAACAGCGATCTGGTGCAAGTGCGCGGCGGCCACATACCGGCTCACGCCACCACCGACCTCTACTTCGGCTACGAACCCACCGAACCAGGCACTGCTCATCTTTCATTCGCCCTTGCCCGGTCGGGAGGTGCACAGATATTGACCAGTTACGACATGGAGGTTAATCCCTACATCACCTACGGACCGCTCGACATGGAGGTGACAGCAGAAAACACCGATGCTGCCAACGACACCCTCATCTACGGCAACACCTTCCGTGTCAAGGTGAAAGTGACCAACCGTGGGACTGTAGATTACCATGACTACATCAACTTCATTTTGCGCTACAACATTCAGCTCGATACAGCCAAGCCGCTGGTAGACATACCTGCAGGCGAGACTCGCACCTTCGAATACGAGTTCGTAGGATTGGAGCAAGGCAACAAGTATCGCTTCACCACGTACTACAAGAAGAACAGCAAGGCCGACTTCTCGGGTGTGTTCAACCACTGGTTCAAGTGCAGCACCTTCCCAGGCTACCGCTATTGGACAGCCGACGGCAAGGAATACACTTGTGCCCCGACCCGCGTGCAGTTCACCGTGCCTGAAGATGCTGTGGCCGTAAGTTTCATCGGCAACAACAACCAGCCCACGGGTGTGGTGATGAACAGCAACCCCAACACCATCTACTATGTGACCGGCCCCTACTATGAGTATCTCAACGCCGGCAATGTGGTAAGAAACCTCACCGCCCGCGAGATAGTGGTACATGAAGACTATCCCTTCTATGTGCCCCTGCATTTCACTGCCAAGAAAATCAGCTACACCCGCAACTTTGCCCAGGGCTTCGGTCAGGACGGACCCAACTGGTCTACCCTGGTGCTGCCCTTCGCTCCGCAGACCGTCACCGACACACAGACAGGTAAGGAAATCGACTGGCACCGCAGTTCCACAGAGGTGGGCAAGGACTTCTGGATAAGAGAATTCTATGCAGAAGACGGCAACACGCTTTATTTCAAGGATGCCAAGGAGTTCAACACCTACCGTCCTTACATCATAGCTGTACCCGATGCCACCTTTGGCGAAGAATTCGACTTGACAGGAAGAGACATTGTATTCAGTGCGAACAACTATCCCATGAAGCCCAGCTTCAGTGCCTTCTCCGATGCCTACAACTACAACTTCGAAGGCACGGTGACCGGTATGAGCAGCATCGGCAAACACTGCTACCTGCTCAATGAGGGCGACGGCGGCAATGCATTTGTCTACACCAGCGAGGGTCCCGGCCTTGCTCCTTTCCATGCCATGTTCACCAGTCTGTTCCAGCCCGACGGCCAGTCAGGTCCGCTGCGTATAGCTCACTACAAAGACGGCAACGGTCAGACCAGTATCAGCACCAGTCTGGCGGGCAGCACCATGGCACCCTACGGTGTGTTCACCATCGACGGCCGCAAGATAGCCATCGGCAATGAGCCTGTACAGGATATTCTTCAGCAACTGCCTAAGGGTATCTACATCATCAACGGCCGCAAGTATGTGAAATAAGGCATTCTCTGCTACCTGATAACAAAGCGCGGGGGCGACTTCCAAAAGAGAAGTTGCCCCCGCGCTTTATCATGGTTTCAGCGCATCGCCGAAATCGAGTTTCACAAAGAAGTGACGTTCTCTCTTCTCCGGTGGCGGTTCCTGCATATAGGTGTCGCCGTAAAGATTGCGGCAGTAAGCATGCGGGTCGGCCATGGAAAGGAACTGCCGGTCCTCGAATTTCACCAGGTGAAAGGGCATGAAGACAGTAGCCGGCAGTATCTCTCCTCTATAAAACTTTCTGCTGGCCGGCACGGTGACATAAGTGCGCGTCTTCTTGTGGCGCGACACAAACCGGTCGTAGAGAGCCACAAAGCGCTTGTGCGAGATGAAGGAGAAGCAGAATCCCACAAACTTTCTGGCCCTATAGTACCATTTCGATGCAGGAGTGGCGCCCATATAGGCATCCATCAGTTCATTGGGGTAGCGGTAGTATTGCTGGCAGGTGCTGACGATTCTCCAACAGTCGCTCACCAAGCCGTCAAACCATCTCACAAGTGGAGAATCTGACACATTCTCCAGCACGAAGATATCTATCCATATACCCTTTTCGAAAGGAGAGCTCAGGTCTTGCAGTTCCAGAAGAGTAGTGCCTTTAAGATACACTTTCCCGAAAAAAGTCTTGGTGTCCTTGTCGCCATAACCGGGAGCCTCGAGCACATATTTTCCACCCATGTCGGTTTGGAAGATATCCTTGAAGCGTTCCCAGTCTTCTCGGGGCATGACGATGTCGATATCGTCGTCCCAAGGTATGAACCCCTGATGCCGGATAGCCCCCAGCATGCTGCCGCCGAGAAGCGAATAGCGGATGTTGCGGTTCATACACACATTGTGAATATCCTGCATCATGTTCAAGAGCACAGCCTTCAGGTTGTGCAGGTCCTGCTCGCTCACCTCCTGCAGCAGGGAGCTGGAGGAGGCCAGGCGGTTCATGATGTCACGGGCTTTCCAATTCATATATTGTTGACAGAAAAAAATTTCACACTTGCGCAAACAGAAACTGGTGGCCGTCGAACCACCATCGGGCCACGCCGTAGCGTATGAGTCTTGAGAGGATTTTGATGACCGTATATCTTCCTGCACCCGATTTCCTCACCACCTGCTGCAAGGTGCAGCCCTTATCCGAGTCGAGAGCGGACAGAACACCTTTCTCATTGTCAGAGAAGTGCATCCACACACCCCTGTCGGAGGCCAGGTCTTTCCACATTCTCAAGTGTACAGGCGACGCCACGATATTCTCGTCGTCGATACGGATGTAAGCCCTCAATCTGCCTTTCTCGTCGTGAGCCCTGACTGGGCGCAGAGCAGTGAGATTGTCCACCTGTGCTATAACAATGGTGTGTCCTGCCGCCACGACAGTGGAGAAATCGACCTGCGGTGCCGGTTGGCAGAACTCCTGCGCCGCTCTATACACCATATAGATTTCCTCTTCCGACCTCACGCCGCAGAGCACACCGTCGTCGCGCACGCCTATGAGCAGGCGTCCGCCGTCGGTATTGGCGAAAGCAGAGATAGTGCGGGCCAGTTTGGCTGAATCGGTTATCTTGTATTTGAAGTCCTGCCTTTGGTGCTCACCCTCACCTATCCATGCCGCCAGTTGCCGCTCTGTGAGATGCGAGGTGTCGGTCATTATGCTTTGTAGCGGTGTGTCAGAAACTGTTGAGCCAAGCTTTCAGTTCCATGATCATCTCGATATGATATTTGAAACCGATGCTGCTGCCCCATCCGTGACCGCCGTCGGGGTAGACATGCAGCGAGGCCGGCACATCGTGGCGGTACAGCTCGGTATAGTAGTTCACACCGTTGGCGGGGGGCACGCCCTGGTCGTCATCGCTGAGGGCAATCCACGCGCGGGGGGTATTGCGTGTCACCAGTTGGTCGCTGCTGAACCTTTTCTCCAGCCGTTTCTGGTTGCCCTTGCCCAGGAAGTTGTCGTGCGACCCCTGGTGGGTGAACCCGTTCATCATGGTGATGACGGGATAGAAAAGAATCTGGAAGTCGGGCTTGGCGTTCTTTTCCGCGGTATTGGCCACCACAGAGGCCAGGTGCCCTCCGGCCGAAGAGCCCATGATGCCCACATTCTTCACATCCACATGCCAGCTGGCGGCATTACGCCGCACCAGTCGTATGGCTTCCTCGGCATCTACAATGGGAACCTCATAGTGTCCGTGAGGCATACGGTACTTGAGCACGACGGCGCAGATACCGATATTCTGGAAAAACTTGCCCCACTCTTTTCCTTCCTTGTCGAGTGCCAGATGGTCGTATCCTCCTCCCGGGCATATCACGATAGCCCTCCCGGTGGCCACTTTGCGGTCGGGTATATACACCCACACTTTGGCAGAGTCTCTCGGGTCACCGTTCTTATTGGGTGCCCCATACGGCCACAGGTTTATCTCCTTAACATTTTGCGCATTTCCCGACACGGCGAAAAGACAGAGCAGAGCCGTGAGCAAAAACAGAATCCGTTTCATTTCCTGAATAAAATAATATGGTGTTTGAGTTGCAAAGGTAATGTTTTTTTTGTAATATTGCAGTCGCTTTAGGCATATTAACATCCAAAACAACTTATCGAAATGCGAAAAGTCATATTTCTTCTAATGTTACTCTGCGCCGCCTCCCTGCAGGCCAAGGTCCGCCTGCCTCATGTGATAGGCGACAACATGGTGCTCCAGCAGAACACCCAAGCCCGCCTTTGGGGCTGGGCCAAACCCGGCAAGACCGTCAAGGTGAGCGTCTCCTGGTCGGACATCACCTACAGTGCCAAAGCCGGCAAGGACGGCAAATGGCTGGTGAGTGTGGCCACCCCAGCGGCCAGCTACACACCGCTTTCCATCACCTTCGACGACGGTGAGCCCACCACCCTCCACGGAGTGCTCTCGGGCGAGGTTTGGGTATGCGCCGGCCAGAGCAACATGGAGATGCCGGTAAGAGGTTTCGGCAACTGTCCTGTGGAGGGCTACAACCAAGCTGTGACCGATGCCGTCCACTCAAAGGGCATCCACTATGTGAAGATACCCAGCGTGATGTCGATGACCCCGCTCGAAGACGCACAGTGTGAGTGGCGCGAGTGCAACCCCTTCACCGTGGGTGAAGCCAGCGCCGTGGGCTACTTCTTCGCCCGGGTGATGAACCGCACGCTCGATGTGCCCGTCGGCCTGGTCATGGCGAATAAAGGAGGTACGCGCGTGGAGAGCTGGCTCACCCGCGAGAACCTGCAGCGCCACACCACCGAGACCCTCGACTCGCTCGAGATGGTGAAACGCTTCTCCTGGGACTACCACCGGCCGCTTCTTTGGGGCAACGGCACCTTCAACCCCATTCTCAACTACACCGTGAAAGGCATTCTCTACTACCAGGGCTGCTCCAATGTGGGCGACCCCGGCAATCAATACTCCGAGCGTCTGGCCCTGCTGGCCAGCCAGTGGCGAGAGCAGTTCGGTTTGGGCGAGATACCTTTCTACTTTGTGCAGATAGCACCTTATTACTATGACGACGATGTGAACGGCGTGAGTGGAGCCCTGCTCCGCGAGCAGCAGCAGCGCGCCGCCAGCCTGATACCCAACAGCGCTCTCGTGTGCACCAACGACCTGGTCTATCCCTGGGAGACACAGCAGATTCATCCCTGCCAGAAACAGCCGGTGGGCGAGCGTCTGGCTTTTATCGCCCTGAACAAGAGCTACGGCATGCACACCATCATGTGCGAGAGTCCCTCGTTCAAGGAACTCACCATCAGCAACGACACTTGCTATGTGCGCCTTCAGAACGACTACGACGGCATCAGCCGCTACGAAGACATCCAAGGTTTTGAGGTGGCCGGAGCCGACAAGGTGTTCCATCCCGCCAAAGCCTACTATTACTGGACCAAGGGCATCATCATCACCTGCGACGAGGTGAAGAAACCGGTGGCCGTGCGCTATTGCTTCCGCAACTTCCAGCTCGGCAACGTGGCCAACCAAGCCGGTCTGCCGCTCTTCCCCTTCCGTACCGACAACTGGTAATCCACCTTCAATCTCCGCATGCCTATGGGTCATCCACTGGAAAAGCACCTATACTGCCCGCTCTGCGGAAGTCCCTCTTTCCACACTGCAAGCTTCAAGAGCCGCAAGTGTGGAAATTGCGGCTTTGAGATGTTCATGAATCCGAGCAGCGCCTGTGTAGCCGTAATTGTGAAAGACGGTGCCCTGCTGGCCGTACGCCGCAAATACCCTCCTGCCGAAGGCACACTCGACCTGCCCGGTGGTTTTGCCGACATCGGCGAGACCGCCGAGGAGAGCGTAAGCCGCGAACTGCAGGAGGAGACTGGGCTCAAGGCCGAAAGCGTCAGCTATCTGTTCAGCCTGCCCAACCTCTACCACTATTCCGGTATCGACATACCCACCCAGGACCTTTTCTTCGCCTGCAAGGTAGCCGACACCACTGCCCTGTCGGCCCACGACGATGCGTCGGAATGCCTGTGGATACCGCTGGATCAGGTACGTCCCCTCGATTTCGGTCTCCAGTCGGTGCGTCTGGGGGTGGAGCGTTTCCTCTCCGAGACACATTTTGCCGACGGCCAGCAGTTCTGCAACAGCCAAGAGGGGCAAAAAACTTAAAAATATAGAAATTTCACCTTTATAATAAGGTATATAATAAGGTATATCGAAAAGTTTTCTTACTTTTGCGCCCTAAATAACTCCAAGAAAGATGACACAAGAAAATCTGGTTATAGTAGAGAGCCCTGCAAAAGCTAAAACGATAGAGCGTTTTTTGGGCAAAGACTATAAGGTCATGTCAAGTTACGGACACATCCGTGACCTGAAGAAAAAAGAAATCAGCATAGATATGGACACGCTGTTGCCCTACTATGAGATACCCGAGGAAAAGAAGAAACTGGTGGCCGAACTGAAGAGCCAGGCCCGCAAAGCCAAACAGATATGGCTGGCATCTGATGAAGACCGTGAGGGAGAAGCTATCTCCTGGCACCTCTGTGAGGTGCTCGGACTTGATGAGAGCACCACCAAACGCATTGTCTTCCATGAGATTACCAAGCCCGCCATATTGGAGGCCATTGAGAATCCACGCCAGCTCGACATGAATCTGGTCAACGCACAGCAGGCACGCCGCGTGCTCGACCGCCTGGTAGGCTTCCGTCTCTCGCCCGTGCTGTGGCGCAAAGTGAAGCCCTCTCTTTCGGCCGGCAGGGTGCAGAGTGTGGCCGTACGCCTCATCGTAGAGCGTGAGCGCGAGATACAGGCCTTCCACAGCGAACCCTATTACAGAGTGAACGCCGTGTTCCTCCTGCCCGACGGACAGGGTGACTTGAACGAGGTGAAAGCAGAGCTGAACACACGTTTCAGCACACTGGAGGCCGCCACCGCCTTCCTTGAGAAGTGCAAGGACGCCCGTTTCACCATTCAGACGGTGGTGAAGAAACCCCTCAAGCGCACACCGCCCGCTCCCTTCACCACGTCGACCCTCCAGCAGGAAGCCTCACGCAAATTGGGATTCACGGTGTCACAGACCATGATGGTGGCCCAGCATCTCTACGAGAACGGTTATATCACCTACATGCGTACCGACTCCGTCAATCTTTCTGCTCTCTGCATCAATGCCAGCAAGGAAGAGATTACCAAACTCTACGGCAAGGAGTACAGCAAGCCGCGCAACTTCAAGACCCACGCCAAGGGTGCCCAGGAGGCCCACGAGGCCATCCGCCCCACCTATATGTCGAACGCCATGATAGAGGGCACCAATCAGGAAAAGCACCTCTACGAACTGATATGGAAGCGCACGGCCGCCTCACAGATGGCCGATGCCTCTATCGAGAAGACCACCGCCACCATCAGCATACAGCCCTCCAAGACACAGCAACCCCTCGACGAGACTTTCGTGGCCACCGGCGAGGTGGTGAAGTTCGACGGTTACCTCAAGGTGTACCGTGAGAGCAACGACGATGAGAGCAACATCGAGGAGCCCTCGCACGCCTTGCCTCCCATGGAGGAAGGCCAGACCATGGAGCGCAAGGAAATTATTGCCACCGAGCGGTTCACCCAGGGTCCGGTGCGCTATACCGAGGCCAGCCTGGTACATAAGCTCGAGGAGCTGGGCATAGGCCGTCCTTCCACCTACGCGCCCACCATCAGCACCATCCAGCAGCGCGAGTATGTGCAGAAGGGCGACAAGAAGGGCGAGGAACGCACTTATTCTATCCACACGCTGAAGGGCGACCGGATAACCGTGGCCCACAAGAAGGAGATGGTGGGCAGCGACAAGGGCAAGCTCCTTCCCACCGACATCGGCATTGTGGTGAACGACTTCCTCATCGAGTATTTCCCCTCCATCCTCGACTACAACTTCACCGCCCGGGTGGAGAACCAATTCGACCAGATAGCCGAGGGCAAAGCCAAGTGGGACAATATGATACGCCACTTCTACGACGAGTTCAACCCCATCGTGGAGAAAACCATGAACATACGTGCCGAGCACAAGGCCGGAGAACGCGAGCTAGGCATAGACCCCAAGAGCCACAAGCCCGTCTACGTGAAGATAGGCCGCTACGGCCCCATCGTGCAGATAGGCAGCGCCGACGACACCGAGAAACCCCTCTTCGCCCAGTTGCCCAGCGAACTGAGCATGGAGAGCCTCACCCTCGACGAAGCACTCGAACTCTTCAAACTGCCCCGCCACCTGGGTGAACTGGAGGGCAAGGAGGTGGTGGTTGGCACCGGACGCTTTGGTCCCTATATCCTGCACGACAAGAAATACGTGTCGCTCCCCAAGAGCGAAGACCCGCTCAAGGTGTCGCTGGAGCGTGCCATTGAACTGATTGAAGAGAAACGCAAGCAGGAGCAGCAGCGCCACCTGAAGACTTTTGAGGAGGACAGCAAACTTGAGGTGCTCAACGGCCGCTACGGCCCCTACATCAACTACGACGGCACCAACTACCGGCTTCCGAAGGCACTCCATGCCCGCGCAGCCGAACTGACCTACGATGAATGCATGAAAGTGGTTCAGGCAGCACCCGCGAAGAAGAAATAAATGCTGCGCATCATCATCATCGGCTATATGGGAGCCGGCAAGACCACCGTTGGAAAAGCATTGGCCAAAGCGCTGGGGCTTGACTTCTACGACCTCGATTGGTATATCGAGAGCCGTATGAGGAAGACAGTGCCCCAGCTCTTCGCCGAGCGGGGAGAGAGCGGATTCCGCGACATCGAGCACCGTCTGCTTCACGAGGTGGCCGAATTTGAGAATGTTGTTCTCAGTTGCGGCGGCGGCACGCCCTGCTTCTTCGACAACATGGAGTATCTGAACCAGCAGGGCGAAACCGTGTATCTCGATGCCACCCCCGAGGTGCTCTTCAAGCATCTCAAGATGGGCAAGACGGTGCGTCCGCTGCTCAAGGACAAGACACCCGAAGAGACAGTCGCTTTCATCCAGAAGCAGCTCGGAGAACGCAGGCCGTTTTATAAACAGTCGAAATACACGCTCGACGTGAACCTGCTCGACAGCTACGAGAAAATCAACATCTCAGTATCAAGGATACGGGACCTCCTGGGTGTCTAAGCAAAAACCTGACATCTCCGAATACTCCGATTACTCCGAATACTCTGATTACTTCAATCATTCCGATTACTCCAATCATTCTGATTACTCCGATAATTCCGATTACTCCAATCATTCCGATTACTCCGATAATTCCCCAAAAGCATGAAAAAGTGGACCACTGAAGACTCGAAGGAACTGTACAACATCAACGGTTGGGGCACTTCCTATTTCGGCATCAACACCCAAGGCGATGTATACGTATCACCCTGCAAGGACGGCACCGAAATCGACATCCGCGAGATTGTCGACGAGCTGGCCCTGCGCGATGTCACCCCCCCTGTACTGCTCCGTTTCCCCGACATTCTCGACAACCGTATCGAGAAGACCGCCAGCTGTTTCAAGCGTGCCGCCGAGGAATACAACTACAAGGGCGAGAGCTTTGTCATCTACCCCATCAAGGTGAACCAGATGAGACCTGTGGTGGAAGAGATCATCTCGCACGGCGAGAAATTCAATCTAGGTCTTGAGGCCGGCAGCAAACCGGAGCTCCATGCCGTGATAGCCGTGCAGTGCCAGAGCGACTCGCTCATCATCTGCAACGGCTATAAAGACCAGAGCTACATAGAATTGGCCCTGCTGGCCCAGAAAATGGGCAAACGCATCTTTATCGTAGTAGAAAAGCTCAACGAACTCGAAATCATAGCCCGCGCCGCCAAGAAGCTCAATGTGAGGCCCAATCTGGGCATCCGCATCAAACTGGCCACCTCTGGCAGCGGCAAGTGGGAAGAGAGCGGCGGCGACGCCAGCAAGTTCGGTCTCACCAGCAGCGAGCTGCTCGAGGCGCTCGAAATACTCGACAAGAAAGGCATGCACGATTGTCTGCGCCTCATCCACTTCCACATCGGCTCACAGATCACAAAGATACGCCGCATACAGGCCGCCTTGCGCGAGGCATCACAATTCTACATCCAACTCCACAAGATGGGCTACAATGTCGACTTCGTCGACTGCGGCGGCGGTCTTGGTGTTGACTACGACGGCACCCGCTCTCCGAGCAGCGAGAGTTCGGTCAACTACTCCATCCAGGAGTATGTCAATGACTGTATCTACACCTTTGTCGAGGTGGCCGACCGTAACGGCATACAGCATCCCAACATCATCACCGAGAGCGGCCGCTCGCTGGCCGCCCACCACAGTGTGCTTGTGATCGATGTGCTGGAAACAGCCTCACTGCCCGAGATGAACGAGGAGTTCGAACCCGAGGAAAACGCCCACAAGCTGGTAAAAGACCTGTATGAGATATGGGACAACCTGAACCCCCGCACCATGCTGGAAGACTGGCACGACGCCGAGCAGATACGCGAAGAGGCGCTCGATCTCTTCAACCACGGTATCATCGACCTGCAGACACGCGCCGAGGTGGAGAGCATGTACTGGAGTGTATGCCGCGAGATCAACAGTCTGACCAAGCACCTCAAGCATACTCCCGAAGAGCTGAAGACGCTCGACAAGACCCTGGCCGACAAGTATTTCTGCAATTTCTCGCTTTTCCAGTCGCTCCCCGACTCCTGGGCTATCGACCAGCTGTTCCCCATCATGCCCATACAGCGTCTCGACGAGCGTCCCACCCGCAGTGCCACCCTGCAGGACATCACCTGCGACAGCGACGGCAAGATTGCCAATTTCGTGACCAACCGCAATGTGTCGAACATTCTGCCCGTGCATACCATCCGGCGCAATGAGAACTACTACCTCGGTGTGTTTCTGGTGGGTGCCTATCAGGAGATTCTGGGCGACATGCACAATCTCTTCGGCGACACCAACGCCGTGCACGTGTCGGTGCGCAACGGCAAGTATCAGATAGACCAGATTATCGACGGCGAAACAGTGGCCGAGGTGCTCGACTATGTGCAGTACAACCCGCGCAAACTGGTCCGCCAGTTGGAGATTTGGGTCACCAAGAGTGTGAAGGAGGGCAAGATTTCGCTCGAGGAAGGCAAGGAGTTCCTCTCCAATTACCGCTCGGGTCTCTATGGTTACACCTATCTTGAGTAGGATATGGGCGAACGACTTCACATCGTAAAAGTAGGCGGTGCCATCGTCGAGGACCCGCGCTCCCTCGCCTCGCTGCTGAGCCGATTCAGCCAGCTCGAAGGCAAGAAGATACTGATTCATGGTGGTGGCCGGTTGGCCACCACCATGGCCACACGCCTGGGCATAGAGAGCCGCATGGTGGAAGGCCGACGCATCACCGATGCCGATACCCTCGAGGTAGTGACGATGGTATACGGTGGCTTGGTCAACAAGCGCATCGTGGCGCGTCTGCAGGCTATGGACACCAATGCCATCGGACTGACCGGTGCCGATGCAGGCATCATCCTCTCCCATAAGCGCGAGGTGAAGGAGGTGGACTATGGCTTTGTGGGCGACGTGGACCATGTAGACGGCACACTGCTCTCCACCTTTCTGGACCATGGCCTCACCCCCGTGATAGCCCCGCTCACCCACGACGGACAGGGACAGATGCTCAACACCAATGCCGACACCATGGCCCGCGTGGTGGCCGAGGCACTGGCCCAGCGCTATGAGGTGTCGCTCATTTTCTGCTTTGAGAAAGCAGGCGTGCTGACCAATCCCGACGACGATACCTCCGCCATTCCCTTCATCAACACGGCCCTCTTTCAGGACCTCAAGGCCCGGGGCATCGTGAGCGGAGGCATGATTCCCAAAATAGAGAATGCACTCCAGGCTGTAGACCACGGTGTGGCACAGGTGCTCATCACCCGGGCCGACCTCCTGGGCCAAGACGGCGGAACACTTGTGGCACAGCATTCACAAGATGCTGAAACAACACGTTAAAGAAGGTTAAAATACTCTTCATGCCTTTCCTCCTTCTGTAACTTTTCACATCTTCCAATCGTCATTATAAAAGAGAGAAGATGAATACTGTCAGTTTTCGAAACGATATATTGCCGCTTAAAGACGTGCTCTATCGCTTGGCGCTCCGAATCACTCTCAACAAAGAAGAGGCCGAGGATGTCGTGCAGGATACACTGATAAAAGTATGGAACAAGCGTGCCGACTGGGCCGACATCGCCTCAATAGAAGGCTTTTGTCTGACAGTTTGCCGCAATCTGGCTCTCGACCGGGTGAAGCAAAGCAGCCACCGCACCGCCCCACTGGCCGACTTAGGTCAGGCGCAGGACACAGGGGCCGGTCCTTACGAACAGATGATACAGCGCGACCGGATATCGCTGGTGAAGCGCATCATCGACACCCTTCCGGAGAAACAGCGCAGCTGTATGCAGCTGCGCGACTTCGAGGGAAAATCTTACAAGGAGATTGCTCAGATTATGGGTGTGAGTGAAGATCAGGTGAAGGTAAACATCTACCGCGCGCGCCAGGCCATCAAGGAAAAATACAAAGATTTGGAAAGTTATGGATTATAAGTATATAGAACAACTGCTGGAAAGGTATTGGGAATGCGCCACTACCCTTGAGGAGGAACAGATTCTCCGCACGTTCTTCAGCCAGAAGGATGTGCCGGTTGTTCTGCTGCCCTATAAAGACCTTTTCACCTACACAGAGACGGAGAAGACGGAGACTGTGCTGGGTGACGATTTCGATGCCCGCATCCTCTCAATGATTGAGGATCCAGCTCCTGTCAAGGCCAAGACCATCCGTCTGACGCAGCGTCTGAAGCCGCTTTTCAAGGCAGCTGCCGTTGTGGCCATCTTCCTCACGCTGGGCAATGCCATGCAGGTGGCCTTCCAGCCGCGGAATCCTGTCGACACGACCGATATGGCCGCTGTGGAGCAGGTGAAGGAGGGTGTCTCAGTGGCACAGCAGGTGGATACTGCCAAGCAGGACTCCTCCAAGTTGCAGACGAGCGTCCAGCTCTACAGATAGAACATTTCAATGCTTTCTCTATAATAATCAAAGTTTAGTAAAACAAAAAATGAAACTGTGAAGTTTCACTCTCTCAAAATTTTTTCATAACATACAAGCAATGAGAAGGAGCCCCGACAGAGGCTCCTTTATTGTTTTCAGGGCGGGTTCAGCCCCGCTATTATTCATACTTAGGAAATATTTCCTCCTGTGCCGGTTTCATGCGTGTGTGCAATTGCCACAAGGCCGGAAGGAGGATGAGAAGCGAGAAGAGCACACTGAGCGCTATCCGCTTCCAGTCGCCGCCAAAGAGGTCATAGACGGGTCTTTCTGAGAGGTTGGGCAACAAGTTGTACACCACATAGACCACCGTGTTGTTCACCCAATGCACCATGATGCCGGGCAGGATGCTGCGGGTGCGTTCGTACATCCATCCCAGGAGGAGTCCGATGAGGAAGGCATGAGGCATCTGTGCCGGATTGAGATGCACTAATGCGAAGAGGAAGGCCGAGAGTGCGATGGCTCCCCACCGGCTGTTCATCCGCTGGAGCAGGCTTCTCAGCACGGCTCCGCGGAACACGACCTCCTCTACCAGGGGTGCGAAGATGCAAATGGTGAGATATCCCCATCTCGACGACATCACTTGCATGAGTTCCTGGGTAGAGAAGTCAGGCAGCGGCAGCAGTTCCTGATACACCTCTGAGGGGATGAGTGTGCCCAGTGCCGCCACACCGGCCCAGAAGAACACGCCCCAAGGTTTTGTTCTGAGGTAAGTGGGCGATGCCACGCACCACTTGCGTGAGAGGAACATCACAAGCAGTATCACACTGTATACAGCCGATGTGATGATGAGCAGCGTGGCAGTGCCCGGCACGCCTCCCATGACGGCCGCCTTCACCGCCGTGACAAAGTCGTGTCCGTCCAGCATAGAGGCCACAGTGAGCACGGCATAGGTAGCCATGAGCTGCACCAAGATGAATACGATAATATAGGTCAGAGCTTTTTGCATATCTTTAGGGATGTTTTTCAAACCATTCGATGGCCTCCTGGCGGTCGTGCTGCAGCTGCAGGGTCAGCTCGGCCGCATCGTGGAAGGCGCGTTCCTCACGGAGTCGGTGCATAAAGTCGACACGCAGGCGGTGCCCATAGAGGTCGCCCTCGAAACCAAGCACATGCACCTCGAGCGAGAGCGAGTGACCGTGGAAGGTGGGGCGCGTGCCGATGTTCATCATGGCCTCGTGGGGCTCCTTCTCCTCCTCTATCCAAGCCCTCACGGCATAGGCGCCGGGGGCGGGCAGCAGTTTGCCGCTGCCGGCCGTGTCGATGTTGGCGGTGGGAAAACCCATTTTACGGCCCTGCCGGTAACCGCCCACCACACGGCCCGCCAGCGTGTAGCAATAGCCAAGCGAGGCGGCCGCTTTTTCCACATCACCCTCGGCGAGGCAGCGGCGTATGAGCGACGAGCTCACCTTCTGTTCTTCCACCACCTCCTCGTCGCAGGCCGTCACGGTCATGCCCATACGCTGTCCGAAGGCGGCATATTCGGTAAAACCCTCCGTGCGTCCATGTCCGAACCGGTTGTCGTAGCCTATCACGAGATGCCTCACGCCGAGTGTGCGGGCCAGTATTGACTGCATGAAGGTTTCGGCGTCCATGCTGGCCATTTGCCGGTCGAACCGCAGCACCGCGCAGACCTCCACTCCGAGCTGGTCCAGCAGGTGGAGTTTCTCGTCGAGCGTTGTGAGCAGTTGTGGTGTAAAGTCGGGAGCCACCACCTGCCGCGGATGTTTCTCGAAGGTAACCACGCAGGAGCGCAGGCCCTGTCGTCGGGCCAGTTCCTTCACTTGACCGATGACATGGCGGTGACCGACGTGTACTCCGTCGAAGAAGCCCACTGTGGCTACACAGCGTGTTTCGGCCGCTTTTTCCGCGCCTGTTATGTATACTGTCTCCATTGGCCTGCAAAGTTAATGAAAGACGAGCGAATAGCCAAATTCATTTGTGCTTTTCCGAGACCCATTAAGTTCGGCAAAGCCAAAGTTAATGAAAGACGAGCGAAAAGCCAAATTCATTTGTGCTTTTCCGAGACCCATTAAGTTCAGTGGAACCAAAGTTAGTGTGAAAAGTTTGCCGGTATCGGCAAGCTTTCGTATATTTGCGACAGAAATCAGTAAAAACTTGCCGACAGCACGGTATAAATCCCTACTAATAAACAACAGCACTATGACAGAAGGCAATCTTGTGAAAGCATACGGCCAGCGCGTGAAGCGCTACTGCCAGACAATGGATCTGAAAGACGACCCGGCCCTGATAGCCGAATACCGCAGGCGCCACACCAAAGAGGAGGCATGGCCCGAGATACTGGCCGGCATCCGCGAGGTGGGCATCCTCGACATGGACATCTACATACTGGGAACCCGCCTCGTCATGATTGTGGAGACACCGCTCGATTTCGACTGGGACACGGCGATGGCCCGTCTGGCCACCCTTCCGCGCCAGCAGGAGTGGGAGACCTACATGGCCATATTCCAGCAATGCCGTGAAGACGCCACTTCCGACGAGAAGTGGCAGATGATGGAACGGATGTTCCACCTCTATGAAGCCGGCGAATAGCCCTCGCCGGTGGTGAGCCTGCGCTGTATGTCGTCGAGGATGGCCGTCACCTCCTCCACCGTCTCCGCCCTAAGCAGGGCGATGCGGGTGAGGCGGAAGTTGGGTATGCCTTTGAAGACTGGCGTGGCTGCCAGATGGCGGCGTGTGTGCAGGATGCCGCGGTACTCGTCGATGCGCTCCACATTGAGCAGCAACTGCTCTTTGAGCACGCCTATTTTCCAGGCCAGGTCCATGGAGCCGTCATCGGGTGTCCCGTCGAGCAACTGGCGCATCTCCCTGAATATCCAAGGCCGCCCGAAGGTGGCTCTTCCCACCATCACGCCGTCCACGCCATAGCGTTCGAAGGCCGCCTTGGCCTCCTCGGCCGAGGTGATGTCGCCGTTGCCAATGATGGGGATGTGCATGCGCGGATTGTTCTTCACCTTGCCTATCAGCGTCCAGTCGGCCTGTCCCGTATACATCTGCGAGCGTGTGCGCCCATGGATGGTGAGCGCCTGAATGCCGCAGTCCTGCAACTGTTCGGCCAACTGCGTGATGATGAGGTCGTTGCAGTCCCATCCCAGCCTTGTCTTTACGGTGACGGGCACTTTCACGGCCTGTACCACCTTGCGGGTTATCTCCAGCAGGAGCGGCACGTTGCGCAGCATACCGGCTCCTGCACCCTTGCCAGCCACTTTCTTCACCGGGCAGCCGAAGTTGAGGTCTATCACATCGGGGCCGGCCTGCTCCACGATGCGGGCAGCCTCCACCATATCGTCTACGTTTCGTCCGTATATCTGTATGCCCACGGGGCGTTCCTCATCGCTGATGGTGAGTTTGTCGATGGTGCTCTTCACGGAGCGCACCAGCGCCTCGGCGCTCACAAACTCGGTATACACCATGGAGGCTCCGAAACGTTTGCAGAGGAATCGGAATCCGATATCGGTCACATCCTCCATGGGGGCGAGCAGCACGGGTTTCTCGCCCAGGTCAATATTTCCAATTTTCATATTCTTTTCATTTCAGCAGATGGTACATGCCGCCTGCCAGGGTTCTGATGACCCCCTTCATCTCCAGTTGGAACAAGAGGGCGGTGAGCCGTCCGATGGGCACATTGCTCTGCACGGAGAGCATGTTTATCTGCAGGTCGTTGTTTTCCTGCAGCACCTTCACCACCTGCTGCTCCTCGGGGGTCAGTTCGGGGAAGAGCTGGCGCGGTATGCCCTGCTTCTGCGCCTTGGCCAGTTGGGCGTCGCTCTCCCACCCCATGGTCTTGACGAACATCTCGGCACCGGTGAGCAGCGCCGCCACATTCTTGGCGATGAGGTTGTTGCATCCCTCGGAGTAATTGTCGCCTACACGTCCGGGGAAGGCGAAAACCTCGCGGTTGTACTCCCGGGCCAGTTCGGCGGTTATCATGCCGCCGCCGTGGGCTGCCGACTCCACCAGGATGCAGGCATCCGACATGCCCGCCACGATGCGGTTGCGGCGCACGAAGTTCATTTTGTCGGCATTGGTGTGGGTAGTGAATTCGGTGAGCAGTCCGCCCTGCTCCACCATCCGCCTGGCGGTGGGTTTGTGGCGGGCGGGGTAGAGGTCGTCGAGTCCGTGGGCCAACACCCCCACGGTGGGATAGGCGCAGGCGAGGGCTTCGGTATGGGCGCAGATGTCCACACCGTAGGCCAGTCCGCTCACCACGAGCACCTCGGGGCACCGCTCGCGCAGTTCGGCCATAAAGCGGCGTATGAGGTCCTGTCCGTAGACGGTGCATCGGCGCGTGCCTACGACACACACCACACGGCGTGCGTTGAGGTCGGCCGAGCCTTTGTAGTAGAGCACCAGGGGTGCGTCGTCACACTCCTTGAGGCGCTGCGGGTAGTCGTCATCGGCCAGGGTGAGGATACGGATGCCGTTTTCCCGGGCATACGCCTGCTCGGCCTTGGCCTGCTCCAGCCAGGGAGCGATGCCCTTGAGGGCTTCCACCACGCGGGGAGCGGCATCGGGCACACGGTCGGGCAAATCCTGGCAATGCTCCACGATGTCGGCGGCGTTTCCCACGGCATCGTACAGGTAGCGTGCCTCGGCCAGGTTGAAGAATTGCTGGCGCGCCAATGCCATGGCGCATAACTGTTCTCTATCGCTCGATTTCATGATTGGAAAAAGTCTTTGAAGGCTTCATCGTAGAGGTCGCTGTTGGCCAACCGTCCGTCGACGAGGCACACCAGTTCCACCTTGCTGCGGAAGGCCAGTTTGTTGTCGCTTGCGCGGAAGATGTCCTGATAGAACACATACCTCAGTCCCTCTTTTTCCAGGGCCAGGCGCGACACCATCTCATCATCGCAGCGCAGGGGTGTCTTAAACTGCATCGACATGCGGGCCACCACGGCGTCGTGGCCTTTGGCGTGTGCTTCGGCGAAGCTGAATCCCAGACTCCGCAGGAAGAGGTGCCGTGTGTGCTCGATGTAGTGCAGATAGTTGGCATTGTTCACGATGCCTTCAATATCACATTCATAGTCGCGCACTTCCATACGCGTCTCGTATACATAGTTCATGTCCGGTCTTTTTTCAAATATTCATATCCTATGCGGCAGCGCAGACAGTCTTTGCGGTCGCAGTACATTCTTTTCAGTTGCAGCAGTGCCTGGCTGTCGCCGGCATTGTCCACATGCAACCCGCACTCCTCCCACATGCGCACGATGTGGTTGTTTTCGGGTTCCAGCTGTTCCAGGAAGTCGAACGCCCTGTCGCACAGCTTTTCGTCGCCCAAGTGCCGTCCGTAGGCGAAGAGCATGGGTATCACCGTGTTGATGATGAGTCCCCGCCGGGAGGCCGGCGAAAGATGCTTGGCGTTGCGCCTGCTGGGATGTCCGAAACTGTAGTGTGTCTGCCAGTAGGGTGTCACCCCCACATTGAAGAGTTGGTAGAGGTCTTTGGCTGTGGCACAGTCGAGCAGCTGGCTCAATCCGGTACGATTGGTGGTATAGAGGGCCACCAGCTGTGCTATGCGTATGTGCGGGAAGTTCTGCGGGTGCATGCGCAGGAATTTCCACCGCTTGTAGTCGATGGGACTGAGTCCGAACTTATGCGCCAGATAGCGGTACTCGTTGCGCAGGCGTTCGAAATAGCCCTCTTCGAGTGCGGCGGGGGCGTAGCGCTCATGCAGTGCCTCGGTCTCGAGCAGTCCGGCCTGCCCCATCATGATGGCCTCTATCTGGAAGGCGTCGTCTCGGTGATGGTCGAGGGCTCTAAGGGGCATGTTCATGGCCCACGCCTCGAAGGCATCGCCGTTCACACCGAACCCGAAGGTACGCGCCAGTGTCACGAAGTAGGCTGTTTCCCATGAGCCGTCGCATTGTTTCACACGCTGCTCGATGGCCATGGTCTTCTGCTCCAGGCGCTCCGTCTGCAGAGCACTCAGCCAACTGTGCATCATGAGCCGTGTGAGCGAGGGTATGAGTTTGTAGCAGGGCGGGTAGTGGTCGGTGCCTATCAGTTCGTCGTAGTGCTCGCTGATACTTTCGGGCACGCTTATCTCCACCTGCGGCAGCAGATTGCCCGAGCTGGTGCGCACCTCTTCCACATCGGCGCGCCCCACCACATGGAGCACCACATTGTCATAGGCGGCATCGCGGTCATGTCCGTGATGGTACCAGTCGGAGGCCTTGTCGTGTATCTCCACGTTGCCCACCCACAGGGTGCCGTCCACCTTCACCTTGGCGTTGAAGAAGTCGGGCCCTGCATTGCGGTTGTGCAGTCCGGGGTCTATCACCTCAAGCCGCCGGTGGTCGGTGGTGCATAGCTCTGTCTGTGGGAAGAGCCTGTGTTTCCAGCAGTAGTGCAGTAGGAGTTCCATCGTGTCTTTTCTTTGGTTGTAGAGAATTGCTGAGGAGGCTGTATAGCCACAACTATTCTTGCGAACATTTGCAAAGGTAATGAAATTATTGCAAAGAGAAGGGGAGAAACTTTTTAAAAACGTCAAATATTGTTATTCTAAGCCTAAAGTCAATTTGGCTATAAAAGATTTTCGCTACCTTTGCATAAGGTAGGATGCACCCCAACATAAAAAATGAAAGAATTCTGAAGATTTTGTCCGCTCAAGGACAAAAACGTGTTCTGCTTTCGGTTAATCTCCGAATTTTATCTAATTTTGCAAACAAAAAACAGAAAGATATGAAAATAGCATTGATAGGTTATGGCAAGATGGGCAAAATGATTGAGCAGATAGCCCTGGAGCGCGGCCATGAAATAGTGAGCATCATCGACATCGACAACCAGCAGGATTTCGACTCTCCGGCATTTGCCTCAGCCGACGTGGCCATAGAGTTTACCGCACCGCAGGCAGCCTACGGCAACTACCTCAAGGCATGGGCGAAAGGCGTGAAGGTGGTGAGCGGCTCTACCGGCTGGCTCAAGGAGCACGGCGATGATGTGCGGCGTGCCTGCACCGATGGCGGAAAGACACTCTTCTGGGCGTCCAACTTCTCCATCGGCGTGGCCGTGTTCTCGGCTGTGAACCGCTATCTGGCCAAAATCATGAACCAGTTTCCACAATACGACGTGGAACTGGAGGAAACCCACCATGTGCACAAGCTCGACCATCCCAGCGGCACGGCCATCACACTGGCCGAGGGCATCCTCGAGCAGTTGGATCGCAAGAAGGCCTGGGCCGAGGACACCACCGACCCCGACCTACTCCGCATAGACCATATCCGCCGCGGCGAGGTGGCCGGTATCCATACCATCCGCTACGACTCTGACGCCGACTGCATCACCATCACCCACGATGCCCACTCGCGCAAGGGCTTCGCCCTCGGTGCCGTGCTGGCCGCCGAGTACACCCAGCAGCATAAGGGACTGCTCACCACCAGCGACCTGTTTAAATTCTAAGTCACAAACAATCGTATCATCATGATAGACAAGAAGAAAGCCAATCTCAATATGAAGAAACAGTGGGCGAAGTTTATCGTCGTCGTCCTCCTCTACCTCCTCTTCCTCTACTGGGTGAAGAGTTGGTTGGGACTCATCGTCATCCCCTTCATCTACGATGTGTATATCTCGAAGAAGATCAACTGGCAGTGGTGGAAGGATGCCGAGGCTCCCGTGAGGTTCGTCATGAGCTGGGTCGACGCCATCGTCTTCGCCCTCGTGGCCGTCTACTTCATCAACCTGTTCTTCTTCCAGAACTATGTCATCCCCTCCAGCTCGCTCGAGAAGTCGCTGCTCAGAGGCGACTATCTATTTGTGAGCAAACTGAGCTACGGACCGCGCATACCGCAGACCCCGCTCACCATGCCGCTCACGCAGCACACGCTGCCCATCTTCGGATGCAAGAGCTACATCTCATGGCCCCACTGGGACTACCGCCGTGTGCCGGGACTGGGCACCGTACAGCAGAACGACATCGTGGTGTTCAACTACCCCGCCGGCGACTCGGTGATGACGGAGGAGAAATACCAGGCCGCCGACTATTACCAGTATTGCTATCTCTACGGCATGCAGAATGTGGAGGCCCCCAGCCAGCCCGTCGACTCGATGAAAGCCCAGCAGCAGTGGGACTTCTACCAGAAGGTGCTGGCCAAAGGAGCGAGCATCATCAAGGGCAATCCCAATGAGTTCGGCGACGTGATAAGCCGCCCCACCGACCGCCGCGAGAACTATGTGAAGCGCTGCGTGGGTCTGCCCGGCCAGACACTCGAGATCAGGAACAAGCGGGTGTATACCGACGGTAAGATGAACAAGGAGCCCGACAATGTGCAGTATACCTACTTTGTGAAACTCAAGCAGATGATACCCGACGCCATCATGGTAGACCTGGGCATCACCATGGAAGACATGATCAGCATGAACACCTACGGCTACATGCCACTCACCAACCGCGCCGCAGCCGCCCTGAAACAGCGCACCGACCTGGTGGAATATGTGCGCGAGGTGACCGACTCCGACCATGTGGACACCGGCAAGACCTATCCCGTGGACGGCAACACCGGATGGACCCGCGACAACTACGGCCCGGTGTGGATACCCGCCAAAGGCAAGAGCATAGACCTGAACCTACAGAACATAGCCGTCTACGAGCGCCCCATCCGTGTGTATGAGGGCAATGAGCTGGAAGTGAAGGACGAAAAGATATACATCAACGGAAAGGAAGCCAAGAGCTACACCTTCAAGATGGACTACTACTGGATGATGGGCGACAACCGCCACAACAGCGCCGACTCACGCTACTGGGGCTTCGTGCCCGAAGACCATGTGGTGGGCAAACCTATCTTCATCTGGCTCTCAGTGAACCCCGAGAACGTGGGACCCAAATACCGCTGGGGGCGTCTGTTCAACATGGTCGACAACATCAAATAGGCCTTGGACAGCACCGCCCTCTCCATCACCTATCTCGGACCGGTGCAGTGGTACCAAAAACTGCACCGCTCTGAAAAGGTGTTCATCGACTGCCACGAGCACTTCGTGAAGCAGACCTACCGCAACCGTTGCCACATAGCTACCAGCCACGGCGTGCAGGCGCTCACCATCCCCGTGGTGCACGACTCGTCAGAAGACATACGCGACATACGCCTCAGCGACCATGGCAACTGGCGGCACCTGCACTGGCAGGCACTGCAGAGCGCCTACGGCGAGTCGCCCTTCTTCGAGTATTACGCCGACGACCTGCGGCCGTTCTATGAGAAGCGGTGGACCTATCTCTACGACTTCGACATGGAGCTCACACACCTGCTCTGCTCACTGCTCGACATACGGCCCCGTCTGGAAGAAGCGCCCCGCTACCTCACACCCGAGGATTGGGCCGATCAGGACGTGGCCGACCTGCGGCAGGCCATCCGCCCCAAGAATCCGCCCGCCGACCCGGCCTTCCAAGCCCGGCCCTATTACCAGCTCTACCGCGACCGCTGCGGATTCAGGGAGAATCTGAGCATCGTAGACCTACTGTTCAACGAAGGCAACGAAAGCATATTCTTTCTATAAAGAAAGGAAAAAAGAAATGAAGAAGACAAGAAACCACATCACACTCATCGCCACAGCCCTGCTCACCCTGCAAGCCCATCTCTCCACCTGCAACGCCTCACAGCCCCGACCGACTGTAGCCATGCAACAAGACACGCTGCCGCAGCAGTCGTTCGTCTACGCCCACTCGGAAGACGGCTATGTGAATGTGCGCCGACAGCCCAGCACCAAATCGGAAAAACTGGGCGAGCTGCACAACGGTGGAGCCGGCGCTCTCTATCTGGGCCGCGACGGCGACTGGCTGAAGGTGCTCTTCCACGGCGAGACGGCTTATGTGTACAGCCGCTATGCCCGGGTAGGTCAGACAGCCGGCGAGCCGGCCGCCAAGGCCGAAGCCCGCTATTACTATATCGTCATCGCCACTTTCGAGAATGCCGAGTATGCCAAGAAGGCTGCCGACGGCCTGCCCGACAACATGCGCCGACCGGTTTACCGCACCATAGTGGGCGGCAAGGAGAAATACCGCATCTGCGAGAGCTGTTTCACCTCTCGCGACAAAGCCCTCATACGCAAGAAAGAACTCGACTTGCGCTATGGCGAGAGCGACATCTGGGTGTGGGAGACCCGCAGTCTGGCCGACTGCCTCTACTGTCCCACCTCCACCCAACAGGGCTCTACCCGCATCACGCCGCTACAGCCGAAATAGGTAACGGCATCGTCTTTTCAACAACGCTAAACAAATCCGCACTTCCGGTGATTGCCAGGCTGCAGCCGTTCCTCGGCACAGTAGGCATGCACTAGTGAGAGGTAGTCGGCAGGGGTACCATGCAGAATCTCATACACGGTGACCTTGCGCGCCACATTCTCTATCTGCGCCCCGCTGAAGGTGTAGGCAGCAGCCAGCTCGGCACTCTCCACCAAGGCCAACTGCGGCATCATGGCGTGCCAGATGTGCTGCCGCACCCCGGTATCGGGCTTCTCAAACTTTATTTTATAGAGGAACCGGCGCTCGAAGGCCGGGTCGAGATTGCCCTCCAGATTGGTGGTGGCGATGAGGATGCCCTCCAGATTCTCCATCTCCTGCAGAATGATGTTCTGAATGGCGTTCTCCATCTTATCGACCGCATTCTCCGCCCCCTTCTTGCGTGAGCCGATGATGGCGTCGGCCTCGTTGAAGAGCAGGATGGGCGCCACCGGCATCCGTTCCACCAGGTTGCGGTATTGGGTGAACACTGCCTGGATGTTCTTCTCCGAGTCGCCCACCCACTTGCTTTTTATCTGCGGCACATCCACGAGGAGCACCCCGCGCCCCGTTTTGCGGGCCATCTGGTATACCGTCTCGGTCTTGCCGGTACCGGGACCGCCATAGAAGAGGCAAGCCAGACCGCTGTGGAAGCCTTTCTCCTTCATGCGCCGGGAAATCTGCTGAAACTCTTCATTTCCGACAAAACCGGTCAGTTCGTCGACCTGCCGTTTCAGCACTTCCGTATAGTATAGGGGCTTGGACACCAGGTCGGCAGGCCTTATCAGTCCGGCCACTTTCTCCTCGGCCTTACTAAGATTAAACTCTGAGAGCAGCTTGCCCTTGGCCCAGTCGGTGAGTCTGAAGCGGGTGGTGCAGGCCTGTCCGTCCTCACACACATATTCTATCAGCTTGTTTATCTGAAGCGGGTGTGTTCCCATCCGCAAGGAATTTCTCACATTCACAAACTGGACCGGTCGAGCATACAGGTCGTCAAAATCGCCGAAGAGGATGTTGTTGTCGTCGTCGTTCACGCAGTAGTGGCAGAACATGACGAGCAGCATGACGTCCATCTCGTCACCGAGTTTCAGCTCTTTCAGGTTTCGCACAAACTGCAGGTCAGGATTGCTGTCGAGCAGTTCACGCACATCCACCACGGCCCTGTCTGCCTTCAGATAGCCTTCCTTGAGGTCGGTGAAGATGATGTTGAGCCGGCTGAAGAGTTCATTGGCATCGAGCCCGGACAGCGAAGGCGGTGTGTACACCCTGTTGTGCTTCAGTTCGTTTATCACCGGTATGGGCACATCGAAACTCATCTGGTCGGAGTCGCGGTAGCGGAGCAGCTTGTGCGACACCAGCGAGTCGATGTCGTCGCCGAAGTGGAGCACGCTTATCTTGCTCACATCGAGATGTTCGGCCAGCTCGCTCATGAGGGTGTTGGCCGGTCCGTAGTGCATACAGAGCGAGAAGATGACCGCCTGCACAGGTGTCACGTCCATGCGCTGGGCCAGGTTCACCACATATTTGTTTTGGAGCAGCTCGTCGCACATTTTTGAATTTTTCGACAGGGCCACAGTGTGTTCAATACTGTCGAGCAAGTCATAGGATTTTTTCTTCACAATCGTCTTTTTAGCCATAACATTTACATTTTAATCATCCTTCATCATCTTTTTACCAGGTCACAGATGCAATGATACGTTTTTTCCCCGAAAAGCAGATATTTCAGGCAAATAAAATGCAATTATATTCATCGTTACCTTTTTTTGGACAAAACATTTTGCCAACTCAATTTAATTTATGAACTTTGCAACCGCATGCCGGCTGTGTGAAGCGAGGCAAGCAGGAAATGTAACGGTGTGAAGTAGACCAACACCTTTATTAATACTATATAAATCTAATTATTTATGGCAGAACAAATGAAAGTGAAAGAACTGCAGCAAGTTGTCGTGCGCTTCTCTGGCGACAGCGGCGACGGCATGCAGTTGGCCGGAAACATTTTCTCCACGGTGTCGGCCTCTGTAGGCAACGGCATCTCCACATTCCCCGACTATCCCGCCGACATCCGCGCCCCGCAAGGGTCGCTCACCGGTGTGAGCGGATTCCAGGTACACATCGGCTCGGGCAAGGTATACACCCCCGGCGACCAGTGCGACGTGCTGGTGGCCATGAACGCCGCCGCCCTGAAGACACAGTACCGCTTTGCCAAACCGCAGGCCACCATCATCATCGACACCGACAGCTTCGGTCCGAAAGACCTGCAGAAGGCCCAGTTTGCCAGCGACGACTACCTGGGCGAGATGGGCATCGACGCCGACCGCGTGGTGGCATGCCCCATCACCAAGATGGTGAAAGACTGTCTGGCCGACAGCGGCATGGACAACAAGTCGGTGCTCAAGTGCCGCAACATGTTTGCCCTGGGCCTGGTGTGCTGGCTCTTCAACCGCGACCTTAACTTGGTGGCCAACTTCCTGCGCGAGAAATTCGCCAAGAAACCCGCCATCGCCGAGAACAACATCAAGGTGGTGCAGGCCGGCTTCGACTACGGCCACAACGTGCACGCCAGCGTGCCCGCCACCTACCGCATAGAATCGACCTCGAAAGTGCCCGGCCGCTATATGGACATCACGGGCAACAAGGCTACTGCCTACGGACTGATAGCCGCCGCCGAGAAGGCAGGACTCAAGCTCTTCCTCGGCTCCTACCCCATCACCCCCGCCACCGACATCCTGCATGAGCTGTCGAAGCACAAGTCGCTCGGTGTCATCACCGTGCAGTGCGAAGACGAGGTGTCGGGCTGCGCCAGCGCCATCGGTGCCTCCTTTGCCGGTGCCCTGGCCGCCACCTCCACATCCGGCCCCGGCATCTGCCTCAAGTCGGAAGCCATGAACCTGGCCGTGATCGATGAGCTGCCCCTCGTGGTAATCGACGTGCAGCGCGGCGGTCCCTCCACTGGTCTGCCCACCAAGAGCGAGCAGACCGACCTGCTGCAGGCCCTTTACGGCCGCAACGGCGAGAGTCCCATGCCCGTGTTGGCCGCCACCAGTCCGGCCAACTGTTTCGAGATGGCCTATGCCGCCTCGAAGATAGCCCTGGAGCACCTCACCCCCGTGGTGCTGCTCACCGACGCCTTCGTGGCCAACGGCTCGGCCGCCTGGAAACTGCCCACGATGGACGAACTGCCCACCATAGCCCCCCACTATGTGACCCCCGAGCAGGCTGGTCACTACACCCCCTACGAGCGCGACCCGGAGACACTGGTGCGCTACTGGGCCATCCCCGGCCAGGAGGGCTACACCCACATATTGGGCGGTCTGGAGAAAGACGGCCGCACCGGCGCCATCTCCACCGATCCCGACAATCACGACATGATGTGCCGTCTGCGCGCCGGCAAGGTGGCCCGCATACCGGTGCCCGACCTTGAGGTGGCAGGCGATGCCGACGATGCCGACCTGCTCATCGTGGGCTTCGGCGGCACCTACGGCCATCTCTACTCCGCCATGGAAGAACTCCGCGCTAAAGGCCACAAGGTGGCCCATGCCCACTTCAGCTACATCAACCCGCTGCCCGCCAACACCGCCGAGGTGCTCACCCGCTACAAGAAGGTAGTGGTGGCCGAGCAGAATCTGGGCCAGCTGGCCGCCTATCTGCGCAGCAAGGTCGACGGTTTCGTGCCCTACCAGTTCAACGAGGTGAAGGGTCAGCCCTTCGTGGTGTCGACACTGGTCGAGGCATTCGAGTCACTTATCAAGTAACCAAAAGAAAGGAGAAAACAACATGAGCGAATATACAGCACAAGACTATAAGAAGGGCCAGCCTCGCTGGTGCCCGGGATGCGGCGACCATTTCTTCCTCTCGTCGCTCCACAAAGCCATGGCCGAAGTGGGCGTGGCTCCCCATAACATGGCCGTAATCTCAGGCATCGGCTGCTCAAGCCGTCTGCCCTACTACGTGAGCACTTACGCCATGCAGACCATTCACGGACGCGCGGCCGCCATCGCCACAGGCGCCAAGGTGGTCAACCCCGACCTGACCATCTGGCAGGTGAGCGGCGACGGCGACGGCCTGGCCATCGGCGGCAACCACTTCATTCATGCCATGCGCCGCAACATCGACCTGAACATGATACTGCTCAACAACCGCATCTACGGTCTGACGAAAGGCCAGTACAGCCCCACGTCGCCCCGTGGCTTCGTGTCGAAATCAAGCCCCTACGGCACGGTGGAAGACCCGTTCCGCCCGGCCGAACTGTGCTTCGGCGCCCGCGGCCACTTCTTCGCCCGTGCCGTGGCCACCGATGCACCCAGCACCGTGGAGATACTGAAGGCCGCCTACTACCACAAGGGCGCCTCGGTGTGCGAGATTCTACAGAACTGCGTGATTTTCAACAATGGTGCCTACGACCCCATCTACACCAAGGAGGGCCGCAAGAAAAACGCCATCTATGTGGAGCACGGCAAGCCCCTCGTGTTCGGCGAGAACAATGAGTTCGGCCTCATGCAGGAAGGTTTCGGTCTGAAGGTGGTGGAGATAGGCAAGAACGGCGTGACCCTGGACGACATTCTGGTGCACGACGCCCACTGCGAGGACGACACCCTGCAGCTGAAATTGGCCATGATGGACAACGAGCACGGATACCCCGTGGCACTGGGTGTGATACGTGATGTGGAGGCTCCCACCTACGAGGTTTCCGTGGCCGCCCAGATTGAGGAAGTGAAGGCCAAGAAACCCTATCACAACTTCATGGAACTGCTCGCCACCAACGACACCTGGGAAGTGAAATAAAAATTACAAACAATAGCTTAAAAAATGGAGGCCCACACATGTGAAGTCTCCATTTTTTTATTATTTTTGCGACATTAATTACCTATAGAATTATCAGAACATACCTAAACCCAACAGCATGAGAAAGAAAACTACAACCCTGCTGGCACTGCTGGCACTGCTCCTGACATGGATGCCCTGCCAGGCCGATACAGACAAAATCGTGGTGGCCTATGTGGCCTCCTGGACCACCGGCCGGCTTCCCGACCCCACCCTGATGACCCACATCAACTATGCCTTCGGACATGTGAAGAAGACCTTCGACGGCGTTGACATACAAAACCCCGACTTTCTGAAAGAAGTGGTGGCACTGAAGCAGCAGAACCCCAAACTGAAAGTGATGCTCTCCGTGGGCGGATGGACCAGCGGCAACTTCAGCGAGATGGCCGCCTCGGCACAGTACCGCCGCGCCTTTGCCAAAGACTGCCGCCGCGTGGTAGACCAATACGGGCTCGACGGCATCGACATCGACTGGGAATACCCCACCAGCAGCGTGGCCGGCATTTCCTCGTCGCCCGACGACACCGACAACTACACCTTGCTCATGCGCGACCTACGCAAGGCGCTGGGTAAGAAAAAACTGCTCACCGCCGCCACCGTGGCCGATGCCAGGTACATCGACTTCAACGGCTGCCTGCGTTATATGGACTTTGTGAACATCATGGCCTACGATGTGGCCAACCCGCCCAAGCACCATACCACCCTGTACCGTTCGCCCCTCTCGGGCCGCATCACCGTGCAGGAGGCTGTCGAGGCTCATGTCAAGGCCGGTGTACCGGTGGAGAAGCTCACCCTGGGCATGCCACTCTACGGCCGCGGCGACCACGACAACAAGGTGCTCGACAAGTATGTGAAGACCCGCGACGCCAAGGGCCTCTACACCGAACAATGGGACAGCGTGGGCCTGGTGCCCTATCTCACCGACCGCAGCGGCCAACTGGTGTGGGGCTTCGACAATGCCGAGTCGTTGGCCGCCAAATGCCAGTTTATCCTCGACAGGGGCCTGCTGGGCGGCATGTACTGGGAATGCACGGAAGATAACGCCCAGCTCGACGGCATGCAGACCATCTATCTGAGTCTGATGAAGAACGGCAAGGGCACACCCGCGCCGCGCCGCATGCTGGTGATGACCGACGGCACCGACAGCGACGACACCCGCATGGGAGTGAAATGGCTCACCGATACGGGCCGGAAAATGAATGTGGAAGTGACGGAAATGACACCCGACGAAAGCTACGAGAAAGGCTGTCTGGACCGCTACCACCTGATATACATGCTCAACGCCAACCCCTACGACTGGAGCGAGGCATGCAAGCGCGAGTTTGAACGCTACATCGATGAGGGCCACGGCAGCTACTACTGCATGCCGCATGAGAAAAAAGGGGGATGGGACTGGTATGACGACTTCTTCGACAAAGCCACCATCAACCCCGTGGCGGGATCCGTGTTCTACGCCGGCGGCGAGTACATACCCCAATACTGGACCAACACCGCCAAGACCAGCCGCAACATCTTCTACCAGGGTAACGACAAACTGAGCCATCTGCCCATGGGACCCTTCCTGAAAATGGAGAAGGAAGCCCTGGGATGGCTGCTCAACGGCCGGTAAAGCACACTACAGCTTGCCACCGAAACAGAGATCGCCGGCATCGCCGAATCCCGGCACAATATACTTGTGCTCGTTGAGCCCCGGGTCGACTGCGGCGCACCACACAGTGGTCTCGTCGGGCATCGTGCGGCGTATGTGGTCTAAACCCTCGGGGGTGGCTATCACACAGCACACATGAATGTGCTTGGGCCGACCCTTGGTGAGAAATGCCTTATAGCCCAGCTCCATGCTGCCACCCGTGGCCAGCATGGGGTCGGCTATAATGAGCGTCTTGCCCTCCAGGCTGGGTGTGGCCAGATATTCCACATGGATACCCACCTCATGGTGCTCCTCGTCGACATACTCGCGGTAGGCGCTCACGAAGGCATTGCCGGCATGGTCGAACACATGCAGGAAGCCTTGATGGAAAGGCAGGCCTGCCCTGAAGATGGTGGCCAGCACCACCTTGTCGGCCGGCACGTTCATACGCGCCACACCGAGCGGGGTCTGCACGTCACGGGCCACATACTCCATGGTCTTGGAAATCTCGAAGGCCTCCATCTCGCCAATGCGGGTGATATTGTTGCGGAAGAGCAACCGGTTCTGCTGATAGTCTCTGTCGCGTATCTCAGCCAGATACTGATTCATGACAGAGTTGGTCTCACTGAAGTTGATGATTTTCATAGTGCATGGGGAATAACATTTCCGGCCACAAAATTATATAAAATTCTGCTATTCCGCACCTACAGCTTGAGGAAAAAACACCCGTCAGGGCATTTGTCTGTCAAAAAGGTCTTTTTTTGCTAAGTGTGTATAGCAAACAGACACAGGCGGCCCGAAATTTGTAAACTTTAACCTAAAAACAAGCTGCAGAAAAGATTTTTTGTTTTTGCACACCCCGCAATTCATCAGAAATTGCTACCTTTGCAGTGGAAAAAGATTGCAAGATTATAGTATTCAACAAATTATATAATATTATTTCAAATCATGGCAACATTTGACAAGTCAATCCTGACTAAGTATGGTATCACTGGTACCACCGAAGTGCTTTACAATCCCTCTTATGAGCAGCTGTTCGAGGAAGAGACCAAAGAAGGTCTTACCGGTTTCGACAAAGGTCAGCTCACCGAGCTGGGCGCCATCAATGTGATGACCGGTGTCTACACCGGCCGCTCGCCCAAAGACAAATTCATCGTCGACGACGCCACCTCGCACGACACCGTGTGGTGGACCACTCCCGAATACAAGAACGACAACAAGCCTGTGACCGAGGCCACTTGGGCTGCCGTGAAAGAGATTGCCCAGAAAGAGCTCTGCAACAAGAAGCTCTATGTGGTGGACGGTTTCTGCGGTGCCAACACCGATACCCGTATGGCCGTGCGTTTCATCATGGAGGTGGCCTGGCAGGCACACTTCGTGAAGAACATGTTCATCCGTCCCTCCGAGGAGGAGCTGAAGAACTTCGAGCCCGACTTCGTGGTGTACAACGCCTCGAAGGCCAAGGTGGAGAACTACAAGGAGCTGGGTCTGAACTCTGAGACCGCTGTTGTGTTCAACGTGACCAGCCGCGAGCAGGTCATCATCAACACCTGGTACGGTGGTGAGATGAAGAAGGGTATGTTCTCGATGATGAACTACTACCTGCCGCTGAAGGGCATCGCCGCCATGCACTGCTCCGCCAACTGCGACATGAACAATGAGAACACCGCCATCTTCTTCGGTCTCTCCGGAACCGGCAAGACCACGCTGAGCACCGACCCGAAGCGCAAGCTCATCGGCGACGACGAGCACGGCTGGGACGACAACGGTGTGTTCAACTTCGAGGGCGGCTGCTACGCCAAGGTTATCAAGCTCGACAAAGAGAGTGAGCCCGACATCTACAACGCCATCCGCCGCGATGCGCTGCTGGAGAACGTGACCGTGGACGAGAACGGCAAGATCGACTTCAACGACAAGAGCGTGACCGAGAACACCCGCGTGAGCTATCCTATCTACCACATCGAGAACATCGTGAAGCCGGTGTCGCACGCACCCGCCGCCAAGCAAGTGATCTTCCTGAGCGCCGACGCATTCGGTGTGCTGCCTCCCGTGTCTATCCTCGACTCCGAGCAGACTAAATATTACTTCCTCTCCGGTTTTACCGCCAAGCTGGCCGGTACAGAGCGCGGCATCACTGAGCCCACTCCCACCTTCTCGGCTTGCTTCGGCCAGGCCTTCCTTGAGCTCCACCCCACCAAGTATGCTGAGGAGCTGGTGAAGCGCATGAACCAGAGCGGTGCAAAGGCCTACCTGGTGAACACCGGTTGGAACGGCACAGGCAAGCGTATCTCCATCAAGGACACACGCGGCATCATCGACGCCATCCTGAACCACTCCATCGACGAGGCTCCCACCAAGACCATTCCCTACTTCAACTTCACCGTGCCTACACAGCTCGAGGGCGTAGATCCCGCCATCCTCGACCCGCGCGACACCTACAGCAACCCTGCTGAGTGGGAGGAGAAGGCCAAGGACCTGGCTGGACGCTTCATCAAGAACTTCGTGAAGTACGAGGGCAACGAAGCCGGCAAGGCTCTCGTGGCTGCTGGACCGAAACTTTAATCGCTTTATATACAACCTTTGTGAGAGAGGGAGGCATACGTGCCTTCCTCTTTTGTTGTAACTCTCCGGGGCACAGCCACTTCTCCCTCTTTCCATAGTATTTCGCCCAAAATATGTGTGCGCACACAGCTATTCTTTGACGTATGTCAATAAAACGGACTTTTTCAGCATTTTCAGTCCCCCCATCCATGGCCGGTATGGAAAAAGGCCGTATCTTTGCATCGTATTCGTGAGAATACTCATTTCATTAGGTTAGTAGTTTGATAGATTTTAAGGTAAGATTATGTTATTAGATTCAGAAACAACGGTGATGTTGGCGATAATGGCCGTTTCGACCATTCTCTGTATTATCACTTTGGTAAGAACCAACGTCCGTTGAGTTGTTTTCAGGAGGCCGGTGTGAGCGATTCATATCGTCCTCTTTTTTTATTCCCCCAGTGGCAAATATTTGTCAAGAAACCCTAAACAGACCTTAAAAATCAATGCAAAATCGATAAATTACATAATAATGTGCAGAAAACACGTTATAATTGCGGAATTCTGCTTAAATTTGCAGTCAAAAAACACAAAGCGTCTGTCTGCGGAGAGGAGAGGAAAACCTATCTGCCGTGGACGATTGTGTGCTGAAAGTAAACGTTTTTTGCTACCGATGAAGAAATTACAGATACGCATTGTACTGTTTGCCGCACTCACCCTGCTGTTCAGTTCCTGCCTGAACGACGAGGAGGAAGAGGTAACCTATTACGGCGACGCCGCCATCACCACCTTTGTGCTGGGCACGCTGAACCGCACCGTACACACCACCACCTCGAGCGGTGCCGACAGCACCTACACCACCACGGTGTCTGGGAGCAGTTACAAATGCTACATCGACCAGGTGAACCGTGTGATATACAATGCCGACTCGCTGCCCACCGGCACCGACATATCCCATGTGCTGGTGACCATCACCGCCAAGAACGGCGGCACCATCACCATCAAGAATATAGACAGCGACACCCTGACCTACTACAGCAGCACCGACTC
>ONMI01000007.1 GCA_900318915.1 uncultured Prevotellaceae bacterium
GGGCTATGAGATACTGCGCTACCGCGACGACTACCGGGTGTTCTGCAACGACAAGGACACGCTGGAGCGCATATCCTACCTCCTGCAGGCGGTGCTGGAAGGCCTGAACTTCCGCATGAACTCGCAGAAGACGAAGATAAGCGACACCATCGTGACCGACTCCATCAAACCCGACAAACTGTTCTATATTTTCAACACACCGATATTCAACAAGAAGGGGTGCGACTTCGACGGCATTCAGAAACACCTACTCTACATTCTGATGTTCGCCCGAAAGTATCCCAACAGCGGACAAATCAGAGTGATGCTCTCCGACCTGGACAAACGCATCATCGAGAAACTGAAGCCGAAGACCCATAAAGGACTACCCGTGAATTGGGACGATGTAGACATTATCTTCGACGGCGAGACGCCCACGCTGGTGAAAGACAAAACACCTGCTCCTGAAAAAGACGAAACGCCCGCTCCAGAGAAAAAGGTGAAAGGGAAGATTGTAGAGAATGTGAGAGCCCTCACGGCAGTAGCCACACAGATAGCACTGGAGAACGTCACCCTGTGCCACTACGCCCTGCGCGTGATAAGCCGCATGGTCGACTCGCTGGACGACATGGAGGAGAAACGCGACATCATAGACAAGGTGTACCACAGACTGTGCGGACTGCCCAACTCCGACTACAACCAACTGTGGCTGCAGAACATCACCTACACGCAGGACAAGAAATGCGGTGAGTCGCCCTACACCATGCGACTGTGCCGACTGGTAATGGGCGACCGCGAAGAACCGCTGTGGAACAACTCGTGGCTGAAACCGGCACTCTGCGACGCTCTGCCCTACGACTCCATCGTAAACGCCGAGGCTCTGGAGAAGGTGACGCCCGTCATCATGTTCAGAGAGACAAGAGCTTACTTCGATATGCTCGCCAGCCTGGACGACTGAACACAGTGCATCCGTCAAGGAAACGGTTTCTTGAAAAGAGCTTGCCTTTTTTGGTAAGCTCGCTTTTTTTATGTACATTTGCAAACTAAACCCCAATCAATCATTAGGATTGACAAATCACAGAAACACGATAACAACAATGGAAGAAAAAGACAACAAGTATGTGGCCGTAGCCTACAAGCTCTACACCATCACTGAGGGAAAGGAAGAACTGCTGGAGGAGACCTCCGAGGGACAGCCCTTCCTCTTTATCAGCAACATGGGAGTGAACCTGCCCGCCTTCGAGGACAAACTCACGGCACTGAACGCCGGCGAGAACTTCGACTTCGTGATACCGCAGACGGAAGCCTTCGGCGAGTATCATGAGGAGGCCGTGCAGGAACTCGACAAAAAGGTGTTCTACGTAGACGGACAGTTCGACTACAAGCATATACGCGAAGACGCCGTGGTGCCCCTGATGAACGAGGCCGGCGAGCGCTTCATGGCACATGTGCTGGAAGTGAGAGACAACACCGTGATGATAGACCTGAACCACCCGCTGGCCGGCTCCGACCTGCACTTCGTGGGACAGGTGCTCGAGTCGCGACCCGCCACCGTAGAGGAAGTGGCACAGATGGCACGCATCCTGAGCGGCGAAGGCGGATGCGGCGGATGCGGCGGCAAAGAAGGCGGCTGCGGAGGATGCGACAGCCAGGGCGGCGGATGCTGCGGCGGTTGCTGACAACACCTACAAGACAATGAGAAACCAATTCGGACACCTGTTCACACTCACCACCTTCGGTGAGAGCCACGGCCCCGCAGTGGGGGGCGTGGTCGACGGCATGCCCGCCGGCATAGAGATAGACACCGATTTTATACAGCAGGAACTCAACCGGCGGCGCCCGGGACAAAGCGACCTCACCACCAGCCGACAGGAAGGCGACAAGGTGGAACTGCTGAGCGGCATCTTCGAAGGAGTGAGCACCGGCACACCCATCGGGTTCATCGTGCGCAACACCAACCAGCACTCGCACGACTACGACGAACTGCGGAGCTTGTACCGGCCCTCACACGCCGACTTCACCTACCAGCAGAAGTATGGCGTGCGCGACCACCGCGGAGGCGGACGCAGCTCGGCACGCATCACCATCAGCCGGTGCGTGGGAGGCGCTCTCGCCAAACTGGCCCTGCGCAAGACGGGCATCAGCGTGCAGGCCTACACCTCGCAGGTGGGCAACCTGACTCTCACAGGCAGCTATCAGGACTATGACCTGACGGAGGCCGAACGCAACGCCGTGCGATGTCCCGACCCGGAGAAAGCGGAAGAGATGGCCGCCCTCATACGCCAGGTGAAAGCGGAGGGCGACACCATAGGGGGCGTCATAACAGGTGTGATACGGGGATGCCCCATCGGACTGGGCGAACCGGAATTCAGCAAACTGCACGCCGACCTGGGACAGGCCATGCTGAGCATCAATGCGGCCAAGGGGTTCGAATACGGCGAGGGGTTCTCAGGCACCTCCTGGCGGGGCAGCGAACAGAACGACCGGTTCATCAACCGCGACGGACATATCACCACCGAGACCAACCACAGCGGCGGCGTGCAGGGCGGACTGAGCAACGGACAGGACATCGTGTTCCGCGTGGCCTTCAAGCCCATCGCCACACTGCTGCGCGAGCAGGCGACAGTGGATGTGGAGGGGCGTCCCACCATGATGAAGGCAAGGGGCCGGCACGACCCCTGCGTGCTACCCAGAGCAGTGCCCGTGGTGGAAGCCATGGCGGCTATGGTGGTTCTTGACCACTTTTTGCTGCAAAAAACTATTAAATTATAATATTTTTAGACATATTAGGAAAAAATTTTGCTTTTTTCTTGCAGAGAAAAAGAAAAATCTTTATATTTGCATCGATTATGAGGGGTTTGTGAAAATCCTGGATTAGTTTAGTTAAGTCTAGTTTAGTTTTTGTGTTGGTTGAGGGCAGCGATTGCTGCCCTCAAATTTTTTTTACATCTAAGCACACCATCTGACATCTGATCTTGCTCCACCTCGACATTTTTACTTCTCTTTTAGCTTCACATTTGGGGTCAGCGGACAAACCAGGTTGGCAGGCTGTCCAACTATCGAAAGTCAATAAGACCTATTCGCCATTCACGACCATCCGGAGGCGTACCATTCCCCTTTCCCATAGCGTTTAGCTCTCCATTTCTTCATCTTACTAGCATGCGAAAAGCGAGCCTCTTTTAGCATGCAATAAGCGAGCTTTTTACTATCGGAAAAAACAATTCGGCCGGAGCCTGACTCCTGTAGGAGCACGACTCCGGCCGATAAGTCTTTTGGGCCTTGGTCCTTAATCAGTCCGTTCAGAGACAACCCACAATCTCGCTCACACTCTCGCAGCCGTGGGCATCGAGCCAGGCATTGATGCCGTCGCGTATCTTTATAGTCACCGACGGGTCAAGGAAATTGGCGGTACCCACCTCTATGGCCGTAGCACCAGCCATGAGAAACTCGATGGCGTCGGTGGCCGTGCAGATGCCGCCCAGTCCCACCACGGGGATGCTGACCGCCTTGGCCACCTGCCACACCATACGCAGGGCTACAGGCTTCACGGCAGGACCGCTGAGACCACCCGTGGCAATACTCAGCACCGGCTTGCGCCGCTCGATGTCGATGGCCATGCCCATGAGCGTGTTGATGAGCGACACACTGTCGGCTCCCTCTGCCTCGCAGGCGCGGGCGATATCAGCCACACTGGTCACATTGGGCGAGAGTTTCACAATAAGCGTCTTGCTGTATCGGGCCCTTACCGCCTTGACCACACTGGCGGCTCCCTCGGTGGTGACACCGAAAGCCATGCCGCCCTGCCTCACGTTGGGGCAGGAGATATTGAGTTCTATAGCATGGATGTCGTCGAGCGCATCGATACGGGCCGCACACTCGGCATAGTCGTCGACCGTGGAGCCGCTCACATTCACAATCACCTCGGTGCCGATATTGCGCACCTGAGGATAGATATGGGTACAGAAGTGGTCGACACCCTTGTTCTGCAGACCCACACAATTGAGCATGCCCGACGCCGTCTCGGCCATACGCGGATAGGGATTGCCGTCGCGGGCATGGAGGGTGGTGCCCTTCACGATGATGCCGCCAAGCTCATGAAGAGGAACCAGGTCGGCAAACTCAAGACCGTAGCCGAAAGTGCCCGAAGCGGTCATTACGGGGTTCTTGAGATGTAGATGATTTATTTTTACATTTAGACTTGCCATAACAATTGATTAATATTTAACACTGGTCCTTGGGTACACACGCATACATTGCCTTCATCTTTGGTGGGCTCCACACAACAGAGGCAGGCGCCCAACCCGCATGCCATCTTGTTCTCAAGCGACACCTCGCAGGCCACGCCGTGGGCCTTGGCGTAGGACGCCACGGCCTTCATCATGGGAAGGGGACCGCAGGAAGCGATACGGTGAAACTGCTCCCGGCGCAGGATGCTGTGGCCGGTGACGAAACCTTTCTCGCCCTGGGAACCGTCTTCGGTGGTGACCTCCACACGTCCCACCTTGGCAAACTCCGACAGCAGGAGTAGGTCGGTATGACTCCGGGCTCCGAGCAGGAACACGGGTGTACTGCCCGCCGCCTTCAGACAGGCACCATAATAGAGCAAGGGAGCCACCCCCACGCCGCCACCAATGAGCAGCACCTGCTCCGGGGCGGTGGGCATGGTGAAACCGTGGCCCAACGGAAGGAGGCAGTTCACCACCTCGCCCGGCTGCAGTCGGGCCAGACGACGGGTGCCGTCGCCAATGGCCGCCACGAGAAACCAGACCTCATTACGCTCGCGGTCTACAAAATTGATGGAGATGGGACGCCGCAGAAAAGTGGCCGGAGAGTCATCGACACGTATCTCGGCAAACTGCCCCGGCAGCATCTCGGGAAGGGGATGAGGGGAAGTGAGCTTCAGCAGGGTGTAGCGGCCGGAGATATGCTCCGCCGACACCACTTCCAGATCTAACAGATATTTCTTCATTCTGATTCCACATTATATATAATATGCAAATTTACGAAAAATCGAGTGCAATGAGAAAGAAAAACATTTTTTTCTTTCTCATTGCCGAGATGGAGTAAATTGGGCGCCAGCCAAAATCGAGTATTTCTTAGAAACGCTAGATACCCTAGAAAGCCTAGAAAGCCCAGAAAGCCAGAAAGCCAGAAAGCCCAGGAAGCCCAGGAAGCCCAGGAAACCCAGGAAGCCCAGGAAGCCTAGATACCCTAGAAAGCCCAGAAAGCCAGAAAGCCAGAAAGCCAGAAAGCCCAGAAAGCCTAGATACCTCTAGATACCTCTAGATACTCTAGAACCTCTAGATACCCTAGAACCTCTAGACACTCTAGAACCTCTAGAACCTCTAGATACCCTAGAAACTCTAGACACCCTATAAACCTCTAGATACCTCTAGACACCCCAGACACCACCAGAAACCACCTAGGAAAAAAAAACTTAATCCTTCGGCACAAACGACTCGAAGGTACGGTCATCGTAAAACACCCGTATCTCCGTAATCCTACGATATGGTTTGTCATGGATTTTTACTTTAATCTGGGCATTATTTTTAAGTGTACTTCTTACACTTTCTTCATTATTTATATTGGAGCCTTCTTTTTCTTCCGCCTCTTCGGACGAATCAAAGTCCAATTCCGGCCCCAGAGGGTCCTTACCGTCAGAATCAGGATCCTGACTGCCAGGATTTTGTGGTTGCACATACATATCGCCCGTGCCGGAGATAAGCCACTCAAGACTGATGTTGGGCATCTTGCTGCGAATGGCCTCCACCGTATTCAGGGTGGGTTTGGTGCGGCCATTGAAGATGCTGCTCAGGGCTGCTTGACTCATGCCGATGTACTCGGCAAAAGTTTTCTGAGTCATATTCGTCGACTCCATAATCTGGCGTATTCTGTCTCTCATTTTTATGCTTCAATTGTGTTCAGGGGCCGTTAGACACCTTTTCTGTTTGACTTTACAAAGGTAATACAAATATTACAAACAAGCAACTTTTAAGGATTAAATTTTGATATTTTAAATATTCAATTTGTTGATTCGTGATTTAAATATTTGATTTACACTTGTACATTTGTGAATATTACACTTTTGTAGACTCCAAAATTTTGATTTCTTTTATACAATCACTTTATTTAGTACTTCAGCACAACTAATTGGCTTTAAAACCATTAATTTACGATGACATACCTTCATAATGGCCGTTTGGCCGGAAAAAGGACAAAACGGCTATGTATTTACATACAAAAATTGAGATAACACATGTTTAATCATTGACCCACAATACGTTATAGACAAAATGAATGTGTGTATATTTATTCATTATCAGTTTATGTATTTATATTCGCCCTTACAATCGCCCGTTTACGTTTGTTGATGAGGCGGCCTTCCCTTGACAGAGGGGAGCGGAGTTTGCATTTGCAAATGTGTGATTTTTAAAATTTAGATTTGCATTCCAAAACTACCCGATTATTACATTTCCGAACGAGAATGAGGCAAAAAGGGCCATTTTTTCCATTTCTCCCATTCTCCCGCCGACGGCCAACGGCCGATTGAAATACGCGAGTTTTGAGGGCCAGGAAATGAAATGAAGAAACTGTTTACCAACAGTTTAGGGCATAAAAAAAGGTGCTCGAAAACAGGTTTTTTGAGCACCGGAAAATGTGAAAAAGCGTAAAAAATCAGTTGAGGATGAAGAAAATGAGCTCTTTCATCAGCTCATTTGCCCCCGTATTGGGGTTGTCGAGCCCCTTTGTTTTGGCATCTATTTCTCTAAATTTGGAAATTATCTGTAGAGTTTTCATTGCCGAGTAATTTCTCATAGCCATCATATAGGGTCGGGCAGCCCAAGAAGAGCGCAAATCGAGCGCCTGTGCCACCGACTCCTCGCTCCTATTATTGGGCGCATAATAAGCCACCATGAGATTTTGGAAGAAACTGTAGAGAAACGGGAGAAAAGCGTAGACCGATCCGGTCTTAGGATTACTGTCAAGATATTTCACTATCTTAAAAGCCTTCAGCGAGTCCTTGCTCACGATGGCGTCGCGCAGTTCAAACGAGTTGTAGTCCTTGCTCACCCCTATCTCGCGCTCCACGATTTCGGGGGTCACTCGCCTACCCTCCTCCGGCAGCGAGATGAGCACCTTGTCCATCTCCGACACCATCCTCGAGAGGTCGGCCCCGATGTGCTCCACGATCATGTGGGCCGCTTTCGGGTCGACGGTGGCGCCTTTCGACTTGAGGTAGTTCTCCACAAAAGAAGGCAGTTCATTCTCGCGTTTTTTCTTGCTCTCAAAAACAGCGCCCTCAACGGCGGCCAGTTTCAGCAGCTTTCCTGCTTTCCGCTCGCTGAGCGTTCCGTTCTTGTGGCAGATCACCAGCACGGTGGTGGGCATGGGATGCTCGGCATATTTCTCCAGCTTCTCCCATGAGTTGAGGTTCTGCGCCTCTCTCACAATAATCACCTGGCGCTCCGCCATCATCGGATAGCCCTTGGCCAAATCGGCTATCTCGGCAGCCGTGGTGTCGAGACCGTAAAGCACCGTCTGGTTGAAGTCGCGCTCCTCTGGCTGCAGGGCATGGTCGGCGATATAGGCCGACAGCAGGTCTATATAATAAGGTTCTTCGCCCATGAGGATATAGATGGGACGGTATTGGCCGGCCCGGAGTTCTTTCATGAGCGAGTCGAAGGTGGTAGTCGTTTTCGCTGCCATTTCTTTCGGTTTTTTAGTTCATGGTCATTGTGCCTCCTGGCAGAAGGTGCAAGGCGGACGGGAGAAAAAAACACCTAAATGTTTTGTGCTGCGCCCGAATTGCACTATCTTTGCATAGTGTTGCAAAGGTAGTGCAATTCAGGCGAAAATCAAAATCCAAACCACACGTTTTTCAAATTCGGCAGTTTGGTCGACGCTCCGCCAGACTGTGCTGTCCGCTCACCCTCACTGCGAATGACAAGACAACAACTCAACCTGCCACCCTTTCAGGCCCGGCTCCGCAGAGAGTCAGGCAGGGTGACGATATTCGATATCCTCCGCAGAAAGTATGTGGCGCTCACTCCCGAAGAGCACGTCCGACAGCACTTCGTCCACTTCCTGTGCGAAACGTTGGGCTACCCGCCAACTGTCATGGCCAACGAGGTGATGCTCTCGGTGAGACAGAAACGGCTGCGGTGCGACACCGTGGTCTACGACTCCACAGCGCACCCCAGGATGATAGTAGAGTACAAAGCCCCCACCCTACAGGTGACGCAAGACGTGTTCGACCAGATTTCGGTCTACAATCTGCTGCTCAAGGTAGACTACCTGATTGTGAGCAACGGACTCTCGCACTACTGCTGCAGGATGGATTATGCCAATCAAAAATATTTATTTCTTGATGATATTCCAAACTACGAATTATTTTTACAAACCATAACGAAAGAAAATCAATAGAAAAGCGATTAGGATATGGGCATTTTCAAATGGATAGGCGGTTTTCTGGGATGGATGGTAGGCGGTCCGCTGGGTCTGCTTGCCGGTCTCTTCATCGGTAGCATGTTCGACAGCGACGACTCTACCGCATCAATTGGCAGCGGAGGCTACACCGGCGGCAGCTATACCCCCGGCGGCGGCAACTACGATGCCGGACAGCGCAACAGTTTCTTGTTCTCCATGATGGTGCTGGCCTCCTACATCATCAAGGCCGACGGCAAGGTGATGCACTCGGAGATGGAATATGTAAGACAGTTCCTGCGCCAAAACTTCGGCGGCGATGCCGAGACACAGGGCGACCAGATACTGAGAAGGCTCTTCGAGGAGCAGGACCGTATGGCCGCCCGCGACCCCAATGCCTTCCGCAAGATTATACAGGACAGCTGCCGGCAGATGGCGCGGAATATGGACGACGGGATGCTGCAGCAGTTGCTCTACTTCCTGGTGCTCCTGGCCAAAGCCGACGGCAAGGTGCCCGATGCCGAACTGCGCGCCCTCTACGAGGTGGCACAATATCTGGGACTCTCGGCCAGCGACGTCGACTCCATGCTCCACATGAGCGGCGGCTACACCGGCAGCGGCAGAAGCGGGAACAGCGGCTCCAACAACAGCGGTCCCGCCCGCAACGAAATGAGCCTGGACGACGCCTACAAGATTTTGGGCGTGAGTCCTTCCGCCTCCGACGACGAGGTGAAGGCAGCTTACAGGAAGATGGCACTCAAGCACCATCCCGACCGGGTGGCCACCCTGGGCGACGACGTGCGCAAAGCCGCCGAAAAGAAGTTCAAGGAGATAGGCCAGGCGAAGGACAAAGTGTATGCCGCACGCGGACTGCGGTGACACAAATCCCGACAGACAGAAACGACAGGGGCGGCCTCGACGGGCCGCCCCTGTTTTGTGGTTCAGAAATTCTGTGGTTCAGAAAACCTGTAGTCCAGAAATTTCTGTAGTTCAGAAAAAAGCAATTCCTACTCGTAGTGGGTGTCGAGGTAGACCACCTTGGTGACAAGGTATTCCTCCACACCGTGCTTGCCGTCGGCACCGCCGATACCGCTCTTCTTCATGCCGGCATGGAATCCCTGCATGGCCTCGAAGTGCTCACGGTTGATATAGGTCTCGCCGAACTCAAGCTCGCGGCAGACCTTGGCGGCCGTGTCGATGCTCTTGGTGAACACCGATGAGGCAAGGCCGTACTCCACATCGTTGGCCCAGGCTATCACCTGGTCGATGTCCTCAAACTCCACAATAGGAAGCACGGGGCCGAAGGTCTCCTCATGGATGATGTCGAAGTCCTGCTTGCAGTCATCGAGCAGCGTGGCGGCATAGAAGTAGCCCTTCTCCCCCACTCTGTGACCGCCGCAGAGCACCTTGGCTCCCTGCTCAATGGCATGGGCCACCTTGGCCTCCACGCTTTCAAGCGCACGCTTCTCCACGAGCGGGCCCATGTCGACAGAGTCGTCCTTGCAGGGGTCGCCCACTTTCACTGCCTCAAACTTGCGCAGCAGAATTTCGGTGAACTCCTTCTTGATGTCCTTGTGCACATACACACGCTCGGCATTGTTGCAGATCTGGCCGTTGTTGCCGATACGCGAGTCGAGAATCCACTGTGCTGCGGCTTCAAGGTCGGCATCGGGGAATACGATGGCAGGAGCCTTTCCACCCAACTCGAGCGAAACCTTGGTGATGTTGTCGGCGGCAGCCTTCATGATGCTGGTTCCAGCACCCACGCTGCCCGTCACACTCACGATACCAATCTTCGGACTGGCGGCCATGGCATTGCCCACCACAGATCCGCGGCCGGTAATCACATTGAACACACCTGCAGGCAGACCGGTCTCATCGACCACCTTGGCAAACTCGGTGCAGTTCTCAGGCGTGAGCTGTGAGGGTTTGATAACAATGGTACAGCCTGTGATAAGGGCAGCACCAGCCTTACGGGCAATAAGGAAGAATGGGAAGTTCCAGGGCAGGATACCGGCCACCACACCGATAGGCTCCTTGAAGAGCATGATGGTCTCGCCACGACGGTCGCTGGGAATAATCTCGCCCTCTATAGAGCGGGCGAAAGTGGCCATGTAGTCAAAGTAGTCGGCTGTCACGCCCACCTCTACAGAGGCCCAGTTGCGTGTCTTGCCCTGCTCGCGCATGATGATGTCGACGAACTCGTCATGGCGGCGGCGGATGCCGTCGGCCATCTTCTTCAGATAAGCGGCACGCTCAATGGCTGGCGTCTTGGCCCAGGCCTTCTGTGCGGCAGCGGCGGCAGAGAGGGCTTCGTCGGCTTCCTCAACCGTTGCGGCCGGCTGGCGGCTGATCACTTCCTCTGTAGAAGGATTCAGAACATCAATCCACTCACCCGACTTACTCTCAACGAACTTTCCGTTGATGTACATTTTCAAATCTTTCATAAGGTATTGTTTTGGTTAGACAATAGAACGCTGTTTTTCATGTTCTGACCCACACAGGCCAGACTTAACACAAAGGTAATAAAAATTGCGAAAATTGTTTCGGAATGAACAATTTTTTCAGTATTTTTTATCATAAATTAATGAGGAACCACTCACGGCGAGGGATCCTCATTCTTCCTATTTCCATACACGCTGCAGCAGGCTGTCAGCGCACGGCTATCTTCACGGTCTTGCCGCCAGTCTTGAGCACATAGGCGCCGCGCTTGAGGCTTGCCCTCGCCGCATCCATATCCTGATAAGAGCCCAACTGACGGCCGTCGGTGCCGTAGACGACGACCGGTTCCTTGCTGCCGGTCATCTCGGCCATGTCGACACCATTGGTGTCGGAGAAGTACATCTTTGTCAGCTCCGTCAGTGAGAGCGAGAGGTTCTCACTGCCCGCCGTGGCTTTCATCTGCCCGTCGGAGAAGGTAATCACCAGGCCCGAGGTCTTGATGGAATGCAGGGCGCCGTCGGAGGTCTGAAAGGTGAGGTAGTCGTAGGTCTGTGCGCCGAGTCGGCCGCAGAAGGCCAGCATCACGGCCAGTATCATCACTGCTTTTCTCATATCGTCGATTTATTAATAATTAGAACTTGAAAGTATATCCCACCCCCACGATATGCGTGTTGGGGTCTTCGTCGTCGCGGTCGTAGATGTGCTGATAGCGGTAGAAGGCGTTCAGCACATGCTGCTTGGAGAGTTTGTACTCCGTGCCCACGGTAAATCTGCCTTTCTGCACATTCCATCCGTTGTACAGTTCCACGCTCGCATAGGGCTCCCAGGGACAGCGCTTCTTGCTGTACGAGAGCTGCAGGCGGGAGCGCAGCACATTCTTGGCCTTGCTGCTCACTGTCTTGTCCGACCACTCCTCGTCGTCCTCATCCCAGCGCTGCACCACTTTTTCCGGCCGGTAAGTATACTGCCAGCGCTCTCTGAGCGAGAGGGTGAAGTTCCCCATATCGGCGCTTCCGGTCAGCGATACATGCACACGGTGCCGCAGCCGCCAGTAGTCGGGCGTCCACTTGTTCAAATTGCCGTTGTCGTGATAGGTGTATTTCTCTGCGACATGGTCATCGATGAGCACATATCCGGCGCTAGCCTTCAACCAGGGGAACAACTTGTAGGAGGCCGTCACGCCCACGCTCCAGCGGTCGAGCTCGCCCACATTGTCGCGGGTGCGCAGCTCGGCATCCAGCCCCACAGAGAGTTTCTTGTCCACTTTTTTCACCGCCTCGACCGTGGTCCACAGACCGAAGTCATCGTCCTTGTCGCCGTCGTCCTGCGCGCTCACGGCCAGCGGCACAAGCAGCAGCAGGGCAGCCATTGTCATCAGTTTTGTCTTCATCATTCGCCTACATTTCTCCAGTCTTCATTGGTCAGTTTCAGCTTCTCATTCAGTTCCGTCTCAGGATGTTTGTCGTCCTGACGGTAGTAGACCTTCAGCACGGCCATGTCGCGCAGGAAATCGATGGCGCCCACCTCCACCCGCACCACGTCAAGGCCGGTACGCTCCTTGAGGTCGGCCACGAGTTCTTCTTTCCGGTCCTGGTGTATCAGCGCAATACGGTCGTACTGCACCAGTTTGCTCGGCATCACCTTGATGCTGCGCTCACATATCCACACGCACAACACAATGAGCAGGTCGGTGAGTGCCAGTTCCGCCAGGGGCATGGTCGATGCCAGGGCGTTGACCACCGAGAGGCATATCACCACAAAGAGATAGGTCATCTCTCTCACAGGCATGGCATCGGTACGGTAGCGCATGATGCTGAAGATGCCGAACATGCCGATGCCCACACCGATGCCCGTCTTGCCTTTCATATCCTCGAGCACGAAAATCATGAAGAACACGATGAAGAAGATGGCCACACCGATGAGCATGAAGGTGAAATAGAAGTCGCGCCGATGGCTCTTGTGGTAATAGAGTAGGTCTACCACCACCCAATTGGTGAGCAGGCATATCAAGAACCGCACTATCATGTGCAGATAGTCGGCCGAAACGAAATTAAACAGGGTTTCCATCATGATTCTTTCTATTAGGGGATTTGCCAATTGTCAGACGATGCAATCTTCGCTACCGACATGAGCCGGGGCTTGAAACGGTTCACACGCAGACTGTCGTTGGTCAGTGCCGACCCGATGCAATACTTGCTGAACCCAAGGGGGAACACGCGCAGTCGGCGGAGCATCTCCAAGACAGGCGAGGGGCAAAGGCCGTCGCGCTTCAGTTCGACAATCACAAGAGGTGCCATGTCTACACTGACGCCAGTGAGCGGATTGTGAAAGGTCAGACCGGTATCGATGGTGAGCCGCTCGGTAAGGGCCCTGTTCACCAGTGTGACCCGGTGGAAATCATTGTCGAGCACCCGGTGGAGCCGCTCAGGGCGGTAGCGCAGGTGCTCGCAGATGAAAGCCCGTTTCCCTGTCTCCATGATGTCCATACCGTCTACCTGCATGCGTCTTTTCCTCGTCCGCCCGTGGTTGTTTTTTGTCTTCACCTCCATAAATTGGAGATTGGAGCTCACATAGGTGCGGAAACGCAGTTTCTGCCGATTGGTGTGCCCGCTCTGGTGCACATAGAACATGTCAAAGTCTTCGGTGTCGAAATAAGTGGTAAGATAGCGCATGTTGCGCTCTCCCCCTATTTCCTGCACCAAGTAATCATCGTGCGCCATGGAAAGAAGCCGGTACAGCACTGACTGGGTGGTCACGAACTTGGTATCAATCCTGTTCATGAGCCTCACATCCGCCATCTCGCCGAGTGTAATCCTGCCAAACTGTTCCAACAACCGTTCCATAACGCATCATGATTTGAGTGTCGCATTCATCTTTCTTTTTCCACGTTGCAAAGATAAGACGAAGCGCGGCTTTCCCGAAATATAATCAACAAACGGATGAAATGAATCAACGAAGCCGGTTTTACCTCACATTGCCCACTTTCACCAGATATTCGGCTATCTGCACCGCATTGAGGGCAGCGCCCTTGCGTATCTGGTCGCCACTGAGCCAGAAGGTGAGGCCGCATTCGCAGGCCAGGTCCTTGCGCACACGTCCCACATAGATGTCGTCGTGGCCTGCCGTCTCGAGCGGCATGGGATAGACCAGATTAGCAGGGTCGTCGCACAGGGTGCATCCGGGAGCGGCGGCGATGGCCGCCTGGGCCTCGGCCACGGAGAGCGGCCTCTCGGTCTCTATCCACACACTCTCCGAGTGGGAGCGTAGCGACGACACCCTGACGCAAGTGGCCGAGCAGCACACGTCGGAGTGCATGATCTTGCGGGTCTCGTTGTACATCTTCATTTCTTCCTTGGTATATCCGTTGGGCTGGAACACGTCGATCTGAGGTATCACGTTATAGGCCAGCTGATGGGGGAACTTCTTCACCGTCACAGGCTTGTTCTCCACAATCTCACGATACTGCTGCTCCAATTCGGCCATGGCGGCGGCACCGGCGCCGCTGGCGCTCTGATAGCTCGACACGTGTATGCGCTTGATATGCGACAGACGCTCCAGGGGCTGCAGCACCACCACCATCATGATGGTGGTACAGTTGGGGTTGGCAATAATGCCGCGGGGTCTTTCAAGGGCATCGGCGGCGTTGCACTCGGGCACCACCAGGGGCACATCGTCGTCCATACGAAAAGCGCTCGAATTGTCTATCATCACAGCGCCGTATTTCGTTATGGTGTCGGCAAACTCTCTCGAGGTGCCTGCACCTGCCGAGGTGAAGGCGATATCGATGTCGCGGAAATCATCATTGTGCTGCAGCAGTTTCACCGTATAATCTTTCCCTTTGAAGGAATACTTACGGCCCGCACTGCGCTCTGAACCGAAAAGCACTAAATCGTCGACGGGAAAATTTCTCTCTGCCAACACTCGCAGGAATTCCTGCCCAACAGCGCCACTGGCGCCCACAATAGCTACTCTCATTTCTCCTTATTATTATAATAACACATATTACCTGCGTGCCCTGACGGCACGCTTCCACGGCCGCCATCAAACAGACGACACTATGGAATGTGCAAAATTAGTATTTTCCCGCCAAAAGAGAGCATTCCGTTGCGCCTTTTTGCAAAAAGTTATCACTTCGTAACACTAAGTGCCTTTTTTCTTCTTTTTTTGTAGTCCGCACCACGAGAAGAAGTCTAAAAAAGTATTCTGCTCTCATCATTCTACCGCATTTATTCGCCCATGTCGGGGATTTTGAGTAAATTTGCAGTAGAAAACCATTTTCTCCAGTCTATATGTCGCATCTATCGGCCTATTTCCCCGTCACCGACCCCACACTGGTGTTTTTTGTGGTGCTGTGCATCATCCTGTTTGCCCCCATCATCATGGGCAAGCTGCGCATACCGCACATCATAGGTATGGTACTGGCGGGCGTGCTGGTGGGCCAGTACGGACTCAACATCCTGGTACGCGACGACTCCTTCGAGCTCTTCGGCAAAGTGGGCATGTACTACATCATGTTTCTGGCCGGCCTCGAGATGGACATGGAGGGACTGAAGAAAGACTCCAGCCAGTTTTTCATCTTCGGTATCCTCACCGCGCTCATCCCCATGGCCATCACCTACCCCGTGGCCACCATCTGCCTGAACTACTCGCCCGCCGCCTCACTGCTGCTCAGCTGCATCATGGCGTCGAACACACTGATAGCCTACCCCATCGCCGTGCGCTACGGCCTGCAGCGCCACCGCAGCGTGGCACTGAGCGTGGGCTCCACCATGCTGGCTCTCTTTATCGCACTGATGGTGCTGGCCAGTGTCACCGCCTCGTTCGATGCCGACACCCATTGGTGGTTCTGGCCCATGTTCCTCTTCAAGGTGGCCGCCTTCTGCGCCGGCATGATACTTATCATACCCCGTATCACCCGCAAGTTCCTGCGCCGCTACTCCGACGCCGTGATGCAGTTTATCTTCATCATGGCCGAACTCTTCCTCAGCGCCGCCCTCTCCGAGGCCGTAGGTCTGGAGGGCATCTTCGGTGCCTTCCTCGCGGGCCTGATTCTGAACCGCTACATACCGCGCCTCTCATCGCTCATGAACCGCATCGAGTTTACCGGCAATGCCATCTTCATCCCCTACTTCCTTATCGGTGTGGGCATGCTCATCAATCTGAGACTGCTCTTCCACGGCGGCGCCATTGTGTGGATTGCCGCCGCCATGGTGGCGGTGGGCATGATAGGCAAGGCCCTGGCCGCCTATGCCGCCTGCATCGGTTTCAAAATGCCGCTCTCCTCCGGCCACATGATGTTCGGCCTCACATCAGCCCATGCCGCCGGCGGTATCGCCATGGTGATGGTGGGCATGCGCCTGGAGGTGTCGCCGGGACATCCGATGGTCGACGACGACATGCTCAACGGCGTGATCATCATGATTCTCTTCACCTGCATCATCAGCACCCTCGTGACGGAGCGCAGCGCCCGCCAGCTCGTCATCGCCGACAAGGCACAGGACATCAAACAGGCCGAGACAGACGATGAGAAAATACTGCTGCCGGTGAAATATCCCGATGTGGCAAAAGGACTGGTCAGCATGGCCATCATGATGCGTAACGCCAAACTGAACCGGGGTCTCGTGGCACTCAATGTGGTATACGACGACAAGCACCGCTCTGCCAACCAAAAAGAGGGCCGCGCACTGCTCGACAACCTGGTCAAAGTGGCCAGCGCCGCCGATGTGAAGATGCAGACGCAAGTCAGGGTAGCCGCCAATATCGCCAACGGCATCAAATATGCCTTCAAGGAGTTCGACGCCTCTGAAATCATCATGGGCATGCACATCCACAAGGATATATCACCAAAATTCTGGGGAGAGTTCGCACAGAGCCTCTACAACGGACTGAACAGGCAGATTATCTTCGTCAGGCTGAAACAGCCGCTCAATACCCTGCGGGGCATACAGGTGGCGGTGCCCTCGAGAGCCGAGTTTGAGCCTGGATTCTACCGCTGGGTGGAACGGCTCGGCCGTTTGGCCGGCAATCTGGAATGCCGCATGGTGTTTCACGGTCGCAATGAGCAGATGGAGCTCATCAGAAACTACCTGCGCCATAAGCACCCCAGTGTGCGGGCCGACTACCAGCTCATGATGCACTGGAACGAGCTGCCCCGTCTGGCTGCCACCATCAACGACGACCACCTCTTTGTCGTGGTGACCTCACGAAAGGGAGGTCTCTCCTACAAGACGGCCCTGGAGCGTCTGCCCGACGAGATAGAGAAGCATTTCTCGGGCAGGAGCCTCATGCTCATCTACCCCGACCAGTATGGCGAGCGGGAGGCCATGACGTTTGCCGAATCACAACACCAGGAAGAGCTGAGCGCCTACCAGGAACTGAGAGGTTGGCTGCACCGCACTTTTCACCGCACAAAACACTCACAATCCACATGATAGAAGTAAAAAACATCAAAAAGAGCTTCGGTTCGCTCCAAGTGCTGAAAGGCATCGACCTGCACATCGGAAAAGGGGAAATCGTAAGCATCGTAGGACCCAGCGGCGCCGGAAAGACCACACTGCTGCAAATAATTGGAACACTCGACCAGCCCGATGAAGGCTCCATCGAGATAGACGGCCAGCCGGTGAGCGGCATGAGCCAAGCCAAGATGGCCGACTTCCGCAACCGCCACATCGGTTTTGTGTTCCAGTTCCACCAACTGCTGCCTGAGTTCTCCGCCATAGAAAACATCATGATACCGGCCTATATAGCCGGAACGAAAAAGTCGGAAGCAAAAGCACGCGCACAAGAGCTGCTAGCCTTCATGGGACTGCAAGACCGCGCGCAGCACAAGCCCAAGCAGCTCTCTGGCGGAGAGAAACAGCGGGTGGCCGTAGCGCGCGCGCTCATCAACAATCCTTCCGTGGTGCTGGCCGACGAGCCCTCTGGCAGTCTGGACAGCCAGAACAAGGCCGAGCTGCACCAACTCTTCTTCGATCTGCGCGACAAGTACGGCATGACCTTCGTCATCGTTACCCACGATGAAGGACTGGCCGCCATCACCGACCGCACCATACGGCTCAAAGACGGACGCATCGTAGGCGAGGAGCGCTGCCGTGCAGACCAGGCAAAGACCGACGACAACAGACCGGCAGATGACACTCCGCAACCGGACAACGACACACAAACAGCCCCGACAGCATGAAAACAGTAGAACTAGGACAATACAACCGCCTCAAGGTAGTGAGGGAAGTGGACTTCGGCGTATACCTGGACGGCGGCCGCGAGGGCGATATCCTCCTGCCCAAACGCTATGTGCCACGTGGATGCCGGAAAGGCGACGAACTGGAGGTGTTCATCTACCTGGACCAGGACGAGCGGCTCATCGCCACCACCGAGCACCCTTTGGCCAAAGTGGGCGAGTTTGCCTGTCTCGAGGTGGCATGGGTCAACGAGCATGGGGCCTTTCTCAACTGGGGACTCATGAAAGACCTCTTCTGCCCCTTCGGCGAACAGCGGCTCCGCATGACACGCGGCAGCCGGCATATCGTGCATGTGCATGTCGACGAGCAGACCTACCGCATCGTAGCCTCCGCCAAACTGGAACACTGGCTCAGCAAGGAGCCGCCCCAGTATGCGCCGCACGATGAGGTGGACCTGCTGGTGTGGCAGCGCACCGAAGTGGGCTACAAGGTCATCGTCGACAACACCTGGCAAGGACAGATATACAGCAACCAGATATTCCGACCTGTAAAGACCGGCGACAAACTGAAAGGCTATGTGACGCAAGTGCGGTTCGACGGGAAAATCGATATGGCACTCCAACCCTCCGGACCTCAACAGACGGCCGACTTCGCCGAAGTGCTCCTGTCGTATCTGCAAAGCCACGGCGGCATATGCCCCGTGGGCGACAAGAGCGACACCGACGACATACGGCAACTCTTCCAGGTGAGCAAGAAAGTGTTCAAGCGGGCCGTAGGCGACCTGTACAAGCGCCACCTCATCATACCCGGCGACACAGCCATCTCTCTGGTCGAGAAAGAGAAAAAGACACAATAAAAAATTATTTTTCACCTTTTCCTTTGGAAATACTTTTTTTATTTGTATATTTGCGACCGAAATAAATGGAATAAAATGGCAATCAAGAGTGCCCTCTTTGAAGTAATGCCATATCTATCCGACTGAGGGCATCATAGGGGCGCTCTTTGGGGCGTCCCTAACTTTTACTCCCTTATTTTTCACACAATGGAAGACCAATTCACCAGAACCCGTATGCTCTTCGGCGAAAACGCCATGAACAGACTGCGCAATGCCCGCGTGGCCGTCTTCGGCGTGGGCGGCGTGGGCGGCTATGTGGTAGAGGTGCTGGCCCGCAGCGGTGTGGGCGAACTGCACCTCGTGGACAACGACACCGTGAGCCTGAGCAACCTGAACCGGCAGATCATAGCGCTCCACTCCACCCTGGGACGCAGCAAAGTGGAGGTGGCCGAAGAGCGCATACACGACATCAACCCGCATTGCAAGGTCGTGAAGTATCCCTTTTTCTATCTGCCGGAAAATGCCGACATGATAGACTTGACTCAAATGGACTATGTGGTCGACTGCATAGACACCGTGACGGCCAAGGTGGAACTGATAAGCCGCTGCCACAAAATGGGCATACCGCTGCTCAGCTGCATGGGTGCCGCCAACAAGACCGATGCCACCGCTTTCCGAGTGAGCGATATCTACAAAACGACAATGGACCCGCTGGCCAAATTCCTGCGCAAGCGACTGCGCGCCCTGGGCATACCCAGCCTGAAAGTGGTATACAGCGAAGAACCCCCACTCCACCCCGTGGAGAAAGCAGTGCCCGACAACAACCAAGCAGACGCGTCAGCACAGACACACCGCCGCGACACACCCGGCAGCAACGCCTTTGTGCCCGCCGCGGCCGGACTGGCAGCCGGCGGCGAGGTGATCAAAGACCTGATAGCCACGGCAGAAGGCCATCAGGAGCCCACCTGAAAAAGAATCCCCTACAGCATCAAAACTGCAGGGGATTCTTTTTTATCATAAAAGCCGGAAGGCTTAGAAATCGGCATTCTTCGGTGTACGCGGGAAGGGGATGACGTCGCGTATGTTCTGCATGCCCGTGACAAACAGGATGAGACGCTCGAAACCGAGTCCGAAACCGCCATGAGGACAAGTGCCGAACTTGCGGGTGTCGAGATACCACCACATGTCTTTCATCGGAATGGAGAGTTCGTTGATACGCGTCATCAGCTTGTCGTAGTTCTCCTCACGCACGCTGCCGCCGATAATCTCGCCAATCTGCGGGAAGAGCACATCAGTGCCCTGCACCGTCTTGCCGTCGGCATTCTGCTTCATGTAGAAGGCCTTGATGTCCTTGGGATAGTCGGTCATGATGACAGGACGCTTGAAATGGTGCTCCACCAGATAGCGCTCATGCTCACTGGCCAGGTCCATGCCCCAGGAAACGGGGAACTCAAACTTATGGCCGGCGGCCACGGCTTCCTCCAGAATACGGATACCCTCTGTGTAAGGCAGGCGCACAAACGAGCCCTCAAGCACCGACTGCAGACGGCTGAGCAGCGTCTTGTCGATCATCTTGTTGAGGAACTCCAGGTCGTCCTTGCAGTGCTCCAGAGCCCAGCGCACACAATACTTGATAAAGTCCTCCTCCAGGTCCATCAGGTCATTGAGGTCGATGAAAGCCACCTCGGGCTCAATCATCCAAAACTCGGCCAGATGGCGCGGCGTGTTGCTGTTCTCGGCGCGGAAGGTGGGACCGAAAGTGTAGATGGCACCCAGGGCGGTGGCACCCAGTTCGCCTTCCAACTGTCCGCTCACGGTGAGCGAGGTCATCTTGCCGAAGAAGTCGTCGGTATAGACGATGCTGCCGTTCTCATCCTTTTTCAGGTCGTACAGGTTCTGCGTGGTCACCTGGAACATCTCACCGGCGCCCTCACAGTCGCTGGCCGTGATGATGGGGGTATGGAAATAGAAGAACCCCTTCTCATGGAAGTAGGTATGGATGGCCATAGCCATATTGTGGCGTATACGCATCACGGCACCGAAGGTGTTGGTGCGCAGGCGCAGGTGTGCATACTGGCGCATGTACTCAAACGACTGTCCCTTCTTCTGCATGGGGTAGTCATTGCCGCAGGTGCCGTAGAGTTCTATCTCCCGACACTGTATCTCAGAGGCCTGACCGGCTGCGGGGCTCTCCACCAACACACCGTTCACACTGAGGCACGAACCTGTAGTAATCTGTTTCAGCACCGACTCGTCGACAGTAGACGGGTCTACAACTATCTGAACGTTCTTGATGGTGGAGCCGTCGTTGAGGGCGATGAAATCTACAGCCTTGCTGCTGCGGTGCGTACGCACCCATCCTCTCACGTTGACCATTGTGCCATAGTCCTTACGGCACAGCACATCCACCACTTTCGTTCTGCGTATTGTTTCCATTGTCTATTACTATGTGTTGTAAATGTATTCTATTCAAAGGCGCCCATGCGGAGCATCTCCACCTCTTTCTCGGTGAGGAAACGCCAGTCGCCACGGCGGAGTCCTTTCTTGGTGAGGCCGGCGAAGAGCACACGGTCCAACTTGGTGACACGGTAACCCAGGCTCTCGAAGATACGGCGCACGATGCGGTTCTTGCCGCTGTGTATCTCGATGCCCACCTGGCTCTTGTCGGTATCGCTGGCATACTGTATGTCGTCGGCATGTATCTCACCGTCCTCAAGGGTGATGCCCTCTGCTATCTGCTGCATGTCGTGCACGGTGACATTCTTGTCGAGATACACATGATACACCTTCTTCTTGAGGAATTTGGGATGGGTGAGCTTGCTGGCCAGGTCGCCGTCGTTGGTGAGCAGGAGCACACCGGTGGTGTTGCGGTCCAGACGGCCCACAGGATAGATGCGCTCGGGGCAGGCATCCTTCACCAGCTCCATCACCGTCTTCCGCTGCAGGGGATCCTCGCTTGTGGTGACATAGTCTTTGGGCTTGTTGAGCAGCACATACACCTTCTTCTCAAGACGCACCGGCTGGTCGTGGAAACGCACCTCGTCGGTACGAAGTATCTTGGTGCCCAGTTCGGTCACCACCTCACCGTTCACACTCACCACACCGGCCTGGATGAACTCGTCGGCCTCGCGGCGGCTGCACACACCGGCATTGGCCAGGAATTTGTTCAGACGCAGCGGCTCGTTGGGATCAAACTGCTCCTCCTTATAGTCTATACGCTTCTTATTGCTGTTGGGTTTGGCATAGCCTTGGGCATAGCGGTTGTTATAGCCGCCGGGGCGCTGCTGATAGCCGCCGCGCTGCTGGTAGCCGCCCTGCTGACGGGGCTGATAGCCGCCCTGCTGACGGGGCTGATAGCCGCCCTGCTGACGGGGCTGGTAGCCGCCCTGCTGACGAGACTGATAACCACCCTGCTGACGGGGCTGATAGCCACCCTGCTGACGGGGCTGATAACCGCCTTGCTGACGGGGCTGGTAACCGCCCTGCTGACGGGGCTGGTAGCCACCCTGCTCTTCATTATCATTATTATAACGGGGACGATAGCCTTGCTGATAGCCGCCGCGCTGCTGATAACCGCCGCGCTGCTGATAGCCACCACGCTGCTGGGGATAGTCGCCATTGTTGTAACGGGGACGATAGCCTCTTTGCTGTCCACCCGACTGAAGTCCGCTTCCGAAACCCTCGGGTCGGAAACCTGCTTCATCGTCATGTCGTTCGCTGCTGTAGGCTCGTTGAGTATGAATGCGGGGCCGCTGAGGCCGACCGCCACGCTGGTCACGTGAATAACCATTTGATTGTCCCGGAGTGTAACCCTCGCGGTCACCATCTTTCTGCTCTGCAGAAAGTCCTTCCTGCTTGATGTCGTTTTCTTCCATTTTTGTTAAAAAATTAATTGTTTAGCCTCACGGCCTCATTGATAGTGTTTATAAACCAGTGTAGCTCTGCGGAGTGATGGCCATCAGTTCGGCTTTCACTGCGTCGCTCACTTCGAGTTGAGAGATAAATGTATGTATACTTTGTTCCGTTATTTTCTGATTGGTACGGGTGAGCTGCTTCAGCGCCTCATAAGGATGGGGATAGCCCTCACGGCGAAGAATGGTTTGGATGGCTTCTGCCACCACCGCCCAAGTGGCCTCCAAGTCGGCCTCGATACGCTCCTCGTTGAGAATGAGCTTGCCCAGACCCTTCAGCGTGCTTTGCAAAGCAATGAGTCCATGACCGATGGGCACACCGATATTGCGGAGCACTGTAGAGTCGGTGAGGTCGCGCTGCAAACGGCTTATCGGCAATTTCTGTGCCAAAAACTGCAAAATGGCATTGGCCATGCCCAGATTGCCCTCACTGTTCTCGAAATCGATGGGGTTCACCTTATGGGGCATAGCGCTCGAGCCCACCTCACCAGCCTTGATCTGCTGCTTGAAGTAATCCATCGAGATATACATCCACATGTCGCGGTCCAGGTCGATGATAATCGTGTTCAGACGGCGCAGGGCATCGAATACAGCGCCAAGATTGTCGTAATTGCTTATCTGGGTGGTATACTGCTCGCGCTGCAGACCCAAGGCGTCGGCCACAAAACGGTTGCCGAAAGCTTTCCAGTCATAGGAGGGATAGGCCACATGATGAGCATTGAAATTGCCGGTGGCACCGCCGAACTTGGCTGTAATGGGACATGCCTTCAACTGGCTGAGCTGCTGCTGAAGACGGTACACAAACACCATGAGCTCCTTGCCCAGACGGGTGGGCGACGCAGGCTGGCCGTGGGTCTTGGCCAACATGGGAATGTCTTTCCACTGCTCGGCCAACTTCCGCAGCATCTCGACCAACTGCTCATATTGCGGCACCACCACTTCGTGGAGAGCCTCCTTGAGCGAAAGGGGAACAGAGGTGTTGTTGATGTCCTGCGAGGTAAGACCAAAATGGATGAACTCCTTATAGGGTTCCAACCCACCAATACGGTCGAAGGCCTCTTTGATGAAATACTCCACCGCCTTCACATCATGGTTGGTCACCTTCTCTATATCCTTCACACGCTGAGCGTCCGACACGTCGAATTTCTCATACAGGGCACGCAGCGTGGGGAAGAGTGCCTTGTCAAACTGCTGCAGTTGGGGTAAGGGCAACTCACACAGAGCGATAAAATATTCTATCTCCACCCGCACACGATAGCGTATGAGAGCATACTCTGAGAAATAAGCTGCCAATGATTGCGTTTTACCACGATACCGGCCGTCAATAGGAGACACTGCCGTCAATAAGTCCAGACACATAAGCTAATACTTCTAATTCGATGCGCAAAATTACGAATTAATATTGACATGCAAGAATATAAATATCTAAAGTTTCATAAAAGAGCATCAAAACCTGTTATTGGCCAACAACGCTATTCCTGGAAGCGTGTCGAGCAGCGCCACACAGACTTCAATATCCGACGGACGAAGCACAACAATCGATTTCTCGTCCCAGGCGAAGGAATACATATACTCTATCAGAATGCCCGCATGGGAGATGTGCTTCATCACCTCGGCCAGACTGCCCGGCACATTCTTACATGTGAATGCCACCACCTGCGTACGCTTCACGGCAAAATGCGCATCCTTCAACACCTGCACGGCCCTGGCAGTGTCGGACACAATACAGCGCAATGTGCCGAAATCGGAATTGTCGGCGATGGTCATGGCAAGCAGATTGATGCCGGCACCGCCCAAAATACTTGTCACCTCGGTAAGACGGCCCGACTTGTTCTCCAAAAAAATAGAGAGTTGTTCCATTTTCATAGTATAAGATTCTTCAATTAGTATAATATATGTGTGTCGTAAGTGCAAATCCAGTGCACAGCCGGCAGGCTGGCCCATACACAATGCCTATATGCATGCAAAGATAAACAATTATTCTGAAAGCTAGTCTGCCTATATACAAAAAAAATCCCTGCAATCCCGAAGGACCACAGGGAATCACCCCATTGTGGGCGCTGACGGATTCGAACCGCCGACCCTCTGCTTGTAAGGCAGATGCTCTGAACCAACTGAGCTAAGCGCCCTTTGCTGAAAAGCGATGCAAAGGTAGACATAATTCTCCATACCACCAAATTTTTCGCCAGTTTTTTCTCACTTGGCTGGTTTTCTGAGCACAATCTGTTCTTTTCTCAAGTTTTTTTAGTAAGTTTGCCCGAAATTTGTCATGCACCCTACCGCAACAGCTAAAAAGGGAGCTGAACCATAAAAAAACAATACGAAAAAAAGATGGAAAAAGTAGTTAGCGGCATCAGGCCAACCGGAAACCTGCATCTTGGCAATTATTACGGCGCAGTGAAGAGTTTTGTGAAAATGCAGGATGAATACGACTGTCTGTTCTTCATTGCCGATTGGCACAGCCTTACCACCCACCCCAAACCCGATGACATACAGAACAGCGCCAGGACTATCCTGGCCGAATACCTGGCATGCGGGCTCAACCCGGAAAAAGCTCCCATCTATGTGCAGAGCGACGTGAAAGAGACGCTGGAACTCTACCTGTTTCTGAACATGAACACCTATCTGGGCGAACTGGAACGTGTGACCACCTTCAAGGAAAAGGCACGCAAACAACCCGACAACGTGAACGCCGGACTGCTCACCTACCCCACCCTGATGGCTGCCGACATCCTGCAGCACCGTGCACAAAAAGTGCCTGTGGGAAAAGACCAAGAGCAGAATATGGAAATGGCACGCAGATGCGCACGCCGGTTCAACAATATCTACGGGGTGGAATTCTTCCCCGAACCCCAGAATTTCTATTTCGCCGAGAAAGCGCTGAAAGTGCCCGGACTCGACGGCAGCGGCAAAATGGGCAAGAGCGAAGGCAACTGCATCTATTTGGCCGACGACGACAAGACCATCAAGAAAAAGGTGATGAAGGCCGTGACCGACATGGGACCTCAGACACCCAACAGCGAGCGGCCCGAAGTGATAGAAAATCTTTTCACTTTCCTCCGCCTCTGCTCCACACCCGACACCTTCGAGTATTTCGACGAAAAATGGAACGACTGCACCCTGCGCTACGGCGACCTGAAGAAACAGATAGCCGAAGACCTCTGCAAAACCATCGCTCCGATACGAGAGCGTATCAATGAATACAAGGCCAACAAAGAACTGCTCGACCGCATCGCACGCGAGGGCGCAGAGCGGGCACGCCAAAGTGCTGCCGACACACTGAAAGAGGTGCGGCGCATCATCGGCTTCAGAGTTGGATAAGATAATTTTGCTTCCACAAGCAAAGGCGAAGGGCTGGAATCGGGATTCCGATTCCAGCCCTTCGTCTATCCACGGCACTATACAAAACGGGTGCCCTCATCACGAGGACACCCGAATCGATTGTATTATGTTTGGTGATTATTTTGCAATCTCCACAGTGACGCGGCGGTTGAACTCGCACGGCGAGATAATCTGAACACCACCCTTGCCAACAGCAGTAATTCTGTCGCGGCTCACACCCATACCGACAAGCTCCTCGGTAATGGTCTTGGCACGCTCGTCAGACAGCCACTGGTTGTGCTCAGGATTGCTGGTGCAGCTGTCAGCATAACCGGTAACGAGAAGGTTCTTGCCATGCTTGAGAGCGAAGTTGGCCACCTCACGCACATCAACGAGGTCACGCTGGTAGGCAGGGCCGCTCTTGGTCTTGTCGCAGTAGAAGAACACGGTAACAGGATGAGCGATAACCTCGGAAACAGCCTTCGGCTCATTAGCCTTCTGGCGGAGCAGGTTGTTCAGACGGTCAATCTCACCGTTAGCATCGCTCAGCTGAGCGTTCAGGTCGTCGATCTGAGCCTGGCTGAGAGCCTTGATGGCAGCCACATCGGGAACTTTGTCCCAAGTGCCCTTGCCAAGGTTGAAGGTAAGACCCAACTCAGCATAGAGGTTGTTGTCGTGGGTATCCCATCCACGGTTGCCGAAGTACTCGGGACCACCGTCGATGTCGCTCTCAAAGCGGTTCCAACCCAACTCAAGGTTCAGGAACACCTTGCGGCTCAGACGGAACTCATTGAGGATACCGGCGCTCAGGTCCATAGCATAGAGGTTCTTGGTCATGCAGCGGCCTACACCACCACCCACGAAGGGAATGAAACTCCAAACACGGTTAGAGTTGTAGCCAAGGAGCATATTGCTCACATTAAACATGATGTGTTCGTTGATATTCCAGAATTTGGTGTCATTGTCGATGGGTTTGCCATTAATACCTCTCACAGCCTTTCCCCATACGCCATTCAACTTGGTGCGGAGTCCGAGACCCGGAGTAAACCACTTACCAATGGCAACCGACACACCCGGATGAGAACGGAAATCCTTCAGAGGGCTGATAGGCAAATCCTGTCCGTGCTCCTCAGCAGAATACCATGCATCCCAACGGGCATTGACTTGAATGAACCAATTGCTCCAGAATGAATTCGTAGCCACGCTATGCTGGAGTGTGGGGTCCTCGTCTTGAGCCATTCCGGCAAAAGACACGCTGGCAAAAGCCAGCACAATTAACAGTTTTTTCATAACTTTTATATTAAAATTTTTAAAAAATAATCAGCAACACAATAAAATCTATCGAATTCTGCGGACAAAGATAGTAATTAATTTCTAATAACCTTGAATTTTTTGAAAAAAAAAGTGATTTATTCCACAAAAATTGCCTTTCTTGATAGGAAAAGGCCTACTTTAGGGCCATTATCCCAGCAAATGCTCAATTTCGCTCTGTTTTAAGATACACAGTACAGGTTTGCCGTCGGGTGTAAGTGAAACGTTGTCACAAAGAAACAAATTATTGACAAGCGACTCCATTTCCTCATTGCTCAACAACTGTCCGGTAGGTATGGCGGCATTGCGGGCCAGGTCGAGAGCCAGGGCACTTTCCATCTGCTCTTTCACCGTGGGGGCCATCTCCATCACAGAGGCCACAAGATTACGCAGCAGGGCGGCGGCATTGAGTCCCTCCACACCAGCTGGTATGCCGTTGACAGAAAAACTTCCGCCGCCAAGGTCGGAGATGGAGAAGCCCATGGCCGTAAGTTGCGGCATCATCCGGCTCAGTGTCTCACTCTCGGCACTGGAGAACTCCACCACCTCGGGGAAAAGCACTTTCTGGGTCATCCAACTGTGATTGCGCACCTTTTTCATATATTCTTCATACAGCACACGGATATGGGCCCGATGCTGGTCGATAATCATGAGTCCCGACTTGACCGCAGTCATGATATAACGCCCTTTGTACTGATAGTGGACAGGCGACCGGTCTGTGACAATCTCACTGGCCGGGGTGGCCTCCATACCGCCGTCGGCTTCCTCCGGGGGGAAGAGCTCCTGCTCCTGCGTGTCGGAAGACCCCTGTGTTGGAGGATAGAGCGACTCCCACTCCTCCTGCCCCCACCCTGTCGAGGGTTTGGTCTTGAACGGATTGTACTGCGGGTTGTACTGAACCTTAGGCAAGGAGCCCGTCCCTTCCATTCCCCCGGAGGAGAAAACAGGTATGTCGGGGCGGCCTTCGGTGTCAAAGTTTATCTGAGGCACCTCATTAAACTTCCCCACGGCTTCTTTCACGGCTGCGGAGAGGATTTGCCAGATGGCCTGTTCATTGTCGAACTTTATCTCTGTCTTGGTGGGATGGATATTCACGTCGATATCGGCTGGCGCCACATCGAAATAGATGAAATAGGGCACCTGCTCGCCCTGGGGCACCAGACGCTCGAAAGGAGCCATCACGGCTTTGCCGAAATAGGGATGCTTCATGAAGCGTCCGTTGACAAAGAAAAACTGATGAGCGCCCTTTTTACGGGCCGACTCGGGCTTGCCCACAAATCCGGAGATACGGCACACCGAGGTCTCCACCTCTACAGGCAGGAGGTCCTGGTTGATGCGCTTGCCATACACGGCCAGAATGCGCTGCCGCAGGCCCGACACGGGCAGGTCCATGAGTTGCACGCCATTGCTGTGCAGGGTGAAGGCCACCTGGGGATTGACCAGCACCATACGCTCGAACACGGTGATGATGTTGTTGAGCTCGGTGACATTGGTCTTGAGAAACCTCCGGCGGGCCGGTACATTGAAAAACAGATTCTCTACCTTGAAGTTAGAACCGACAGGACACGATACAGGCTCCTGGCCGGAGAACCGAGAGCCCGAAAGGGTGAGCAGCGTGCCCACCTCATCCTCCTGCCGGCGGGTGCGCAGCTCCACCTGGGCCACGGCAGCGATAGAGGCGAGCGCCTCGCCCCTGAAGCCCATCGTGTGGAGGTCGAACAGGTCGTCGGCCTTCCTGATTTTGGAAGTGGCGTGCCGTTCGAACGAGAGGCGGGCATCCGTGGGCGACATGCCCTTCCCGTCGTCTATCACCTGAATAGAGGTGCGCCCGGCATCCATCACGATAACATCGATATGGTGGGCACCGGCATCGAGAGCATTCTCCACCAGTTCCTTCACCACCGAAGCCGGCCGCTGTATCACCTCGCCGGCTGCTATCTGATTGGCTACCGAATCGGGTAGCAATTGTATGATATCACTCATTTTCCTAACTGATCAACAACAATCCTGCCATAACGGCAAGTATCAGCAAAAGGACAATACGTCCCGTTGCTCTGGTGTGCCTGCGGCATCGCAAATTGCGGGTCTGCTCGGCCCAGTGCCGGGAGAACGACCGCCTCACATCGGCATCGCCGTCCTTCCCCTCTGCCTGGCGCATGAGGAGACTCACCCGCTCACTTCGCTCATCAGAATAGAGATGATGCGGAGTATACCCTATGGGGCGCCGCACGCTGAACATACTCAAAACCCGCCTCCTTTCGAACCTGAAGCCGACAGCAGCGACCCTGCCCGGCTGGTGGCAGCCGCTGTGGTGCGCGGTTGGTCGTGCACCCCGGGTATGAAGTAGATGTCGTCTTTATGGCGGGGCCGAAGGAAATCAAACCAGCCGAAAGAAGGCAAGTATTCTGACGAGGGCGGTATCTGCGTCATGGGATAGAGAACCACCTCCGACTTCGATGCCCATATCTTCTCCAGCGTCCGTTGCTCATCGAGATACATTCTGAGCGTATCGGTTTCCAAATAGTTGAGTCCTATCAGGGTGCTGTCTTTGTCATCCACAGGATAGTAGATGGTCTGCACATTGCCTCTGGCCTCACACTTCCGGAGCACGCCGTCGGTAAAGTAGGCATTCATCAGCTTCGAGGCTATCTGGTTGTAGTGCTCACCGTCGCTCATCAGCTCAGCAGAGAGGGCATCGCCCTCCACGACAGCCTCGCGGACGGTGGAATCGTTCATGTACACGGTGATGGTCTTGCCGGAGAGCTGGCGGCCCATATTCCACACCACCGGCCCCACATGCATGGTCATGCTGCTGTCGCGCGAGCAGAGCACGAGCGAGTCGCACACGGCCTGTATGTCGTTCCTATACACGCGTACCTTATTATAACAATACACCTCGCGGTACATGCTGTCGGTATTGATGTAGAAAGTCTTCAGACGAATGGTGTCGGCATGGAGATACAGGGTGTCGGCCTGTGAATAGTCTACAAATACCGGATTTCTTGTGGCCAGGCCCACACCCAGTCCGTCGTTGTACTCACACTCATCGGCGGTGAGGCGGTTCTTGTTTTTCTTGTCATCGTAGAACACCCTGCCCCTACCCTTGCTCTGCGCGGTGCCAGAATCGTAGTAAAGGCTGTCGCCCGTAATGGTGTGTGTGGCATCAGCGATGGTGGAATGGTCGAAGAGCTCGGCCCGGTCAGTATTGAGGTAATAGTAGCAGTTGGTGGTCGTCACGTCATACCCGTCGGCGATGGAATGGATGACCGAAGGCTTTTTACTGCCGTTCTCATCCTCTATCATGCCCACTACCTGGGCACGCTCTATGCGGGAGTCGTAATAGAGTGTGTCGGTGGTGATGACGTGGGTCTTGGTCTTCAGTGTCACGTCATAGAAGAAACGGGCTTCCTTCGTGTTCATGTCATAACGTCCCCAGTCGCTGTTGAGCCTCACGCCCTTGGCCTTGTCCACAAAGGTACCGCCTTCAGCATAGTAAACGAAGTTGAATTTCCGGTCCAGATTCAGGCTGTCGGTGGTGAGCACAGAGGTCTTGTGATGGGTCACCTTCACATTTTTCCTGGCATACACCATCTCCACATCGGGGCGGCCGTCGTAGAGGGCATAGTCGCTCACCAGCTCCAGGGTGTCGCCCTGCAGCATGCGCACATGGCCGAAAGCCTCAAACGAGTTGGCATCCTGATTGAAGTAGGCGCTGTCGCAAGACAGCCGGGTGCCCGCATGGCGGAACCTGACATTGCCCTTCACTATCTGCACCCCTCTGCGCGCATACTCATCATACGACAGGTTGTCGGCATGCTCCAGGAAGATACGTTCGTCATTGTGTCGCTGGGCCTGCAGGCCTGCAGGCATAAACAGGTAAAACAGGCACAGAATCATGACAATGATTCCATGCCCGCCAGATATAACGGTGCTATGGTGAGACGCTGTCATCTCACCCAGCCCTGATATTCGAATTTGCAGTCCTTATAGCGCTCGTCCATACGCACATAGGTGTTTTTGATCTTGTCCATCACCCAATGGTTGATTTTTTCCTCACGGCGTTTGGCCAGCACAACATCCTTCATGGTCTGGAAGTCTTCGGTGATGGAGGCGCGGTGACTGTCGGTACGCGACTTGAGCAGCACGATGGCGCACACCTTCTTGCCTTTCGAATTGATCATCTCAAAAGCACGGGAGATCTCACCCACCTGCAGTTTCTCCACCTCGCGCGCTATCTCAGTAGGAAGGTCCTGCATACGGAACCTGGAGGTGCGCACATTCTCAGTGGCATTGGCCATGAGGCCGTGGTTGCTGCGGGTGTCCTTGTCGTCGGAGATATAGGTGGCAGCCTCGTCGAACGAGAATTTGCCGGCTCTTATGTCATCGGCCACAGAGTCGAGCCGGAGAGCGGCCTGCTTGAGCATCTCACTCGACACACGGGGCTTGAGCAGAATATGCCTCACATTGATACGCTCGCCGCGGCGGTCTATGAGCTGTATGATGTGATAGCCGAACTCTGTCTCCACAATCTTGGAGATTTTCTTCGGGTCGGTGAGGTTGAAGGCCACATTGGCAAAAGCGGGGTCGAGCGCAGCCCTGGGCGTATAGCCTATCTCACCGCCCTGGCTGGCTGAGCCGTCTTCCGAGTAGAGGCGCGCCATAGTGGCGAAGGTGGTCTCACCCTTGTTCACACGCTCGGTATAATCGCGGAGAGCATTCTTCACCCGGTTCACCTCCTCGGCTTCCACACGGGGCTCTTTGGTGATAATCTGCACCTCCACGGTGGTGGGCACCATGGGTATGCTGTCGTCGGGCAGGTCCTTGAAGTAGTTTCTCACCTCGGCCGGCGACACAGCGATGTCCTTCACCAGCTCCTGCTTCATCTTCTGAATGAGTTCACGGTTCTTGAAGTCGTCGTGCATCTCCTGACGCATCTGGGTGAGGCTCTGTCCGCGGTATTCCTCCAGTTTCTCGCGCGATCCTATCAGTTGTATCCAATAGTTGATTTGGTCTTCTATGCTTTGGGTGATTTCCGACTCGGTCACCTCGATACTGTCGATGGCAGCCTGGTGCAGAAACAGTTTCTGCACGGCCAGCTGCTCTGGTATCACGCAGTCGGGGTCGCCCTTCCAGTTCACGCCCTCTGCCTCGGCCTGCAACCGCATGGCCTCCACGTCCGACTTGAGGATGGCCTCATCGCCGACCACCCATATCACTTCGTCGACAATACTGGCCACATGGGGTTTCTTGGCGGCCGTGGAGTCGTCGGCTTCGGCATGGCTCCATGCAGACAGTCGGCCGGCACGGCTTTGTCCGGCCAGGGCCACCACCAATGCCGTAGAGATGATATAAAGCAGGTACTTATTCATGTAGATTTATTTTGGAGCGGCTAGTGTTTGTTGACAGTAGCCAACACTTCTTTGTTCACACTCACTTTATAACGTTGGCGGAGCGTTTCTACCCAAGCCTTCTCCAGTTCGTCCTGATAGTCGGCCGTCACCTGTCCGCGCACGTCGGTATAGTCCTGGGGTGCCTTTATTTTCTTTCCAAACACAGCATCGATGGGATAGTCTTTGGTGGGTTTCACCTCTACGTCTTTCTTGAACACCTCGCGGTCAACGAGCGAGTTGTCGCCCACTTTGAAGATGCCCTTCACCACACGGATGCGTATCACGGAGTCGGCGTTGAAGGTGGTGCGCAGCTTCTCGTTCCACTCGGAGAACGGCAGTTTCTTCACGGCCTTCTTCACAGCCTTCACATCAGCCTTGTCTTTCACATGATAGGCGATGCCCTTGAAGCGGGGGGCGTCCCAAGCATAGTTCTTACGGTGCTTCTTGAAGTAGTTTTCAAGTCCCTTCTCGTCTTTGGCGGCCTTCTCCCACACCTCGCGGTTGCTGATCTCATAGAGCAGCAGTCCGTCGTGATACTCGCGTATCAGGTTCTCCAGGTCAGAGTCTTTGGCGGCCATTTCCTGGGCGCGCTGGTCCATGAGCGCCTCCTCGGTGAGACCGGCGTTCTCCGAGCTGGCCACGATTTCATGTATCTTGTCGTTGATGATTTTCTCACGCAGACCACGGCGGTCTATGAAAGTGAGGATGTCCGAGCGCAGCGAGTCGTAGGGCAGGAACATCTTGCGGTCTTCCATCTTGATGATGTGGTAGCCGAAGGGCGACTGCACCGGTGCGCTCAGCTCACCCTTCTGCAGGGCCCAGGCTGCTTTTTCAAACTCAGGCACGGTCTGGCCCGGCTGAATCCAACTGAGGTTGCCGCCACGCTGAGCCGAACCGGGGTCGGCGGAGTGCTGGCGCGCCAGCTCGGCGAAGTCGGCACCACCACGCAGGGCCTGGTAGATGGAGTCGGCCTTCTGCCGGGCTGCATTCTGCTCCTGGGTGGTAGCTTTCTGGTCGGTACGTATGAGGATATGCGACACATTGACCAGTCCGCCGAGCGAGTCGACATAATGCTGGGTACGGTCGTAGATGTTACGTGCTTCCTTCTCCACGTCGGAGTCGTCGATGAACGAGGGTCTTATCTGTTGGTCGCGGTATTGCAGAAACTCGCGGCGGAACGACGACAAGGTGTCGTAATGGGCGTCGAGAGCGGCAGCCACCTTCAGTTTATAGTTGATGAAGAGGTCTACATACTCCTCGACCGACTTTTTCTCTATCACACCCTCCGAGTTGTTCTTGTTGTAAGAATACTCAAACTCCGAACGGGTCACGGGTTGCCCATTGATGACCATTATCACAGGGTCATCAGCCTGTGCGAGCGCCACTGCGCTCACAAGCAGCATCAACAAGCTAAAGAAATTTCTTCTCATAAATGCTATGTTTTTTCTCTTGGTCTTTATTCAGGTCTTGAATAATTGGGAGCCTCGCTGGTGATGGTGATGTCGTGGGGATGGCTCTCCATCACACCGGCATTGGTGATGCGGGTGAACTTGGCATCATGGAGCCGCTCTATGTCAGGCGCGCCGCAGTAGCCCATGCCCGAGCGCAGACCGCCCGTGAGCTGGTAGATTACCTCCTGCACCGTTCCCTTATAGGGCACGCGGCCGGCAATGCCCTCCGGCACGAGTTTCTTCACATCCTTGGTGCCTGCCTGGAAATAGCGGTCCTTGGAGCCGTTCTCCATGGCCTCCAGACTGCCCATACCGCGGTAGCTCTTGAATTTTCGGCCGTTGAAGATGATGGTGTCACCGGGACTCTCCTCCGTACCTGCCACCAGCGAGCCGATCATCACACTGCTGCCGCCGGCAGCCAGTGCCTTCACCACATCGCCCGAGTAGCGCAAGCCTCCATCGGCTATGAGCGGCACGTCGGTGCCTTTCAGGGCCATATACACATCGTAGACAGCACTGAGCTGCGGCACGCCCACACCTGCCACCACACGGGTGGTGCAGATAGAGCCGGGGCCTATGCCCACCTTCACGGCATCTGCGCCATTGTCCACCAGCATGCGTGCGGCGGCACCTGTTGCCACATTGCCCACCACGATATCGATATTGGAGAATTGCTTCTTGGCCTCTACCAATTTCTCCACCACCGACTTGGAGTGTCCATGGGCGGTGTCGATGACGATAGCGTCGGCACCGGCCTCCACCAGCGCAGTGATGCGCTCAAGTGTATCGGTGGTGACACCCACACCGGCAGCCACACGCAGGCGGCCCTTGTCGTCCTTGCAGGCCATAGGCTTGTCCTTGGCCTTGGTGATGTCCTTGTAGGTGATGAGTCCCACCAAGTGGTTGTCCTTGTCTACCACAGGCAGTTTCTCTATCTTGTTCTTCTGCAGTATCTGTGCAGCGGCGGCCAGGTCGGTCTTCTGGTCGGTAGTGACGAGATGCTCGCTCGTCATCACCTCGTCGATCTTTCTGTCCAGGCGGTGCTCAAAGCGGAGGTCGCGGTTGGTGACGATGCCCACCAGCAGGTTGTTCTCATCCACCACGGGAATACCGCCGATGTGATACTCTGCCATCATGGCGAGCGCCTCACGGACCGTGCTTCCCTTGCGGATGGTGACGGGGTCGTAGATCATGCCGTTCTCGGCACGTTTCACGATAGCCACCTGGCGAGCCTGTTCTTCAATCGACATGTTTTTGTGTATCACACCGATACCACCCTCTCGTGCTATCGCTATGGCCATGGAAGCCTCGGTCACGGTGTCCATGGCTGCGGTGACAAAGGGGATGTTGAGGCGAATGTTACGGGAGAACCTGGTGCACAGAGACACCGACTTGGGCAACACTTCCGAATAGGCGGGAATTAAAAGGACGTCGTCGAAGGTGAGACCGTCCATCACGATTTTATCTGCAACAAATGATGACATACAAAAACTTTAAAATTTATTGCGTGCAAAATTAGCAATAAAAATTCAGAAGAAAGGTGGTTGACACTGTTTTTCTTGATGAATTAATACGTTTTAACGTGCGTTCCACATCATCGATATCGCTTTCGATGATGTGGAACGTAGAAAAGGCACTCGGAGCCTGACGGGCATATGCGCCCGATGCGGCTAATTGGCCAGCTCAGAGAGGAACTTTATCCTTACCAGGCGGATTTCCTCTTCCGTACAGTCATCGCCGAGCTCATCCAGGGCATCGTCCAGACTGTCGGTCTCACTGTCTATGAAATAGTCGTAGATATCGTCCACATGGTCCTCGTCCATCGTCTCGTCTATGTAGTAGTCGATGTTGAGCTTGGTGCCGCTGTACACGATACCCTCTATCTCGGTGAGAAGCGCGTCCATGTCCAGTCCCTGGGCCCGGGCTATGTCTTCCAGCCCCACCTTGCGGTCAATGCCCTGTATAATCTTTACTTTCAGCAGCGATTTCTTGGCTACCGTACGCACTCTCAGGTCTTCAGAGCGCTCTATCTCGTTTTCCTCGCAGTGACGCTTTATCAGGTCACAGAATTCCTTGCCGTATTTTTTCGCCTTGCCTGTGCCCACTCCCTGAATATTGAGCAGCTCCTCCTGTGTCACAGGATACATAGTGGCCATCTGCTCAAGCGACGGGTCCTGGAAGATGACATAGGGCGGAATCTGAAGCTTTTTCGATATGGAGCGCCGCAGGTCCTTCAACATGGAGAAGAGTTCCTCGTCGAGCGCGCCTGTGCCGCCCTCCATGCTGTTCTCATCATTGAAATCCTTGAATTCGGTATCCTCCACAATCTGGAAGTCGACAGGATTGTTGATAAAGCGACGGCCGGCGGCTGTCAGCTTCAGAATGCCGTAGTTCTCTACGTCTTTCTTCATGTATCCGGCTATGAGGGCCTGGCGTATCACCGGATTCCAGATCTTCTCGGGCTCGTCCTCGCCGGCTCCGAAGGAGTCGAGTTCATCGTGTTTGTGCGAGGTGATATCCTCACTGGCCACGCCCTTGACGAAATCGATAATATAGTCGGAGCGGAAATTCTCCTTCAGCAGCGCCACCGCCTTGAGCACGATGAGCAGTGCCTCGCGGCCGTCGATACGCTCCTTGGGATGGAGACAGTTGTCGCAGTTGCCGCAGTTGTCGTACGGATAAGCCTCACCGAAATAGTGGAGCAGCATCTTGCGGCGGCACACCGACGACTCGGCATAGGCGGCCGTCTCCTGCAGGAGCTGCCGCCCTATGTCCTGTTCCGACACCGGCTTCCGCTCCATAAACTTCTCCAGCTTCTGAAGGTCGTTGTAGGCATAGAAAGTGATGCACTTGCCTTCACCTCCGTCGCGGCCGGCACGGCCGGTCTCCTGATAATAGCCCTCCAGGCTCTTGGGTATGTCGTAGTGGATGACGAAGCGCACATCCGGCTTGTCGATGCCCATGCCGAAAGCGATGGTGGCCACTATCACATCTATCTTCTCCATGAGGAAGTCGTCCTGCGTGGCGGAGCGCACGGCCGACTCGAGGCCGGCATGGTAAGGAGCCGCCTTGATGTCGTTGGCGCAGAGCACAGCAGCCAGTTCCTCCACCTTCTTGCGCGACAGGCAGTACACGATGCCGCTCTTGCCCGGATTCTGCTTGATGTACTTAATAATCTGCTTGTCGATGTCCTTGGCTTTCTGGCGCACCTCATAGTAGAGGTTGGGACGGTTGAACGAGCTCTTGAACTCCTTGGCATCCACGATGCCGAGGCTTTTCTTGATATCGGTACGCACCTTGTCGGTGGCGGTGGCGGTTAGCGCTATCACAGGCGCGTTGCCTATGCGCTGAATGGTAGGCCGGATGTTGCGGTACTCCGGGCGGAAATCGTGTCCCCACTCCGATATGCAGTGGGCCTCGTCGATGGCATAGAATGAGATTTTCACCATTTTCAGAAACTCCACATTGTCGTCCTTGTTGAGCGACTCTGGAGCCACATAGAGCAGTTTGGTCTTCTTGGCCAGTATGTCGGCCTTCACCTGGTCGATAGCCGCCTTGTTGAGCGACGAGTTCAGGTAGTGGGCCACGCCGTCTTCCTCACTCATCGAGTTCACCACATCCACCTGGTTCTTCATCAGCGAGATCAAGGGAGAGATGACAATGGCGGTGCCCTCCATGATGAGGGAGGGCAACTGGTAGCAAAGCGACTTGCCTCCTCCTGTGGGCATCAGCACGAAGGTGTCATTACCGGCCAGCACATTCTGGATAATCGCCTCCTGGTCGCCTTTGAACTTGTCAAAGCCGAAATAGCGTTTCAACTGCTCTGTAAGGTTAGTTTCTGGTCTCATGGTGTGTTTTCATATTCTTTGGGGCGCCGGGCCTCTCAACTGGCAAGACGCGACTTGTCGAGCTGCTGCTCTACATATTCTTTTGTCACTTCGAAGTTCTTGATGCGCTTCGAGGGCATCTCAAACATGGCATCCATCATCACCGACTCGACGATGGAGCGGAGGCCGCGGGCGCCCAGCTTGTATTCCACCGCCTTATCGACGATAAAGTCGAGGGCGTCCTCGGCAAAGGTGAGTTTCTTGCCGTCCATTTCGAAAAGCTTGATATACTGCTTCACAATCGAGTTTTTCGGCTCAACGAGTATGCGTCGGAGAGCCTCGCGGTTCAGCGGGTTGAGATAGGTGAGCACCGGCAGGCGGCCTATAATCTCGGGTATCAGGCCGAACGACTTGAGGTCTTGCGGCAGGATGTACTTCATCAGGTCTTCCTTGTCGATATTGCGCACGTTCTGCACCGACTCGAATCCCACCACGTGGGTGTTGAGGCGCTGCGCTATCTTGCGCTCTATGCCGTCGAAGGCGCCACCGCAGATGAACAGGATGTTGCGGGTGTCCACATGGATGTAGTCCTGGTCAGGGTGCTTGCGCCCGCCCTTGGGCGGCACATTCACCATCGTGCCCTCGAGCAGCTTGAGCAGGCCCTGCTGCACGCCCTCGCCGCTCACGTCGCGCGTGATGGAGGGGTTGTCGCTCTTGCGGGCTATCTTGTCTATCTCGTCGATGAAGACGATGCCGCGCTGGGCGGCCTCAAGGTCATAGTCGGCCACCTGCAGCAGACGGGAGAGAATGCTCTCCACATCCTCGCCCACATAGCCGGCCTCGGTGAACACGGTGGCGTCGACGATGGTGAAGGGCACGTCGAGCATCTTGGCGATGGTGCGCGCCAGCAGGGTCTTACCTGTTCCGGTGCTGCCCACCATGATGATGTTGCTCTTCTCAATCTCCACGCCATCGTCCGACTCGGGCTGCTGAAGGCGCTTGTAGTGGTTGTACACGGCCACCGACAGGAAGCGCTTGGCTTCGTCCTGGCCTATCACATACTGGTCGAGATGGTTCTTTATCTCAGTGGGTTTGGGCACTTTCTTCAGTTTGAAAGAGGAGTTTCCCGACTGGGTTCTTCCCAAGACGCCAGAATCTCTCACTATCTCGCTTGCCCGCATGGCACAGTCTTCACAGATGAAGCCGTTGATGCCCGTGATGAGCAAGCGCACCTCTTTCTCACTCCTTCCGCAGAAGTTGCACTGTTTCTTCATTATCAGCCCTTCTTTTTTAGCACTTTGTCTATCATGCCATACTCACGGGCTTCCTCGGCCGTCATCCAGTAATTGCGGTCGGAGTCGTTCCACACCTTGTCATAGGGCTGATGCGAGTGTTCGGAGATGATGGTGTAGAGTTCTTTCTTGAATTTCTGTATCTCGCGGGCCTCAATCTCGATATCCGAGGCCTGTCCCTGCACGCCTCCCAGCGGCTGGTGTATCATCACGCGGCTGTGGGGCAGCGCCGAGCGTTTGCCCTCCTGACCGGCCACGAGCAGCACGGCGGCCATCGAGGCGGCCATGCCCGTGCAGATGGTGCTCACATCGCAGGAGATGAACTGCATGGTGTCGTAGATGCCGAGTCCTGCTGTCACGCTGCCGCCGGGCGAGTTGATGTAGATGGAGATGTCTTTGGTGTTGTCTACTGAGTCAAGATACAGGAGCTGTGCCTGCAGGGTGTTGGCGGTATAGTCGTCTATCTGTGTGCCCAGGAAGATGATGCGGTCCATCATCAGTCGGGAGAACACGTCCATCTGCGTCACGTTGAGGGTCCTCTCTTCCAGGATATAGGGGTTGAGATACTGTGCCTGCGCACTTATCACGTCGTCGAGCACCTGACCGTTGATGCCAAGGTGCTTGGTGGCATATTTTCTAAAATCGTTCATTTTTACTGTTTATTATTGACAACAAAAGAGGCTGTCGACCTCTTCTGTTTTTGTTCATTGGAACAAAGATACAAAAAAAAGTCGACAACCTCGTTATAGAAACTGATTTTTTTGAAAAAAAAGCGATTATTGTCAGTTCAGGGCACGGAATTCGTCCAATGTGACCTCTTTCTCATCGAGATGCACGGCGTTTTTGAGCGCACTCATCAGCGCCACGTCAACAGCGCGGTCCACATAGGCGTTTACATTCTCTTTTTTCTTGAGCATGTCATCGGCATAGTTCTCCAGATACTCGTCGGGCACCTGGGTCATGCCGTACTGGGCGAACTGGGCACGGGCGTCCTCGATGGCCACGCGCTTCACGTCCTCGTCGGCTATCTGCACCTTGTTGGCCTCCACCAGCTGTTCCTTGATGAGGTGCCACTTCAGCTCACGGATGCTTCCGGCGAAGTTCTTCTCCACGAAGTCGTCGTCCTTGTCCTTGTTGTTCTCCTTCATCACGCGCTTGAGCAGCTCTTCGGGGAAGGTGAGCTCGCCCACCTTGTTCTCGGCATAGGTTCTCACATCGCGCAGGAAGCGGTAGTCGCTCTCCATGGCCAGCTGTGTGCGCAGCTCCTCGGCCACCTTCTCACGGAAAGCTGCCTCGTCGGCCACGGCGTCCTTGCCGTATACATTGTCGAACAGCTCCTGGTCGACGGCGGCCTTCACATAGCGTGAGATTTCCGTCACCTGATAGCTGAAGTCGCCGGTGTGCTCACCTACCTTGTCGCGGTCTATCTTCAGGAGCGACGACACCTCGGCGTCGTTGTCGGGATAGGCCTTGCGGGGGTTGAAGGTGATGATGTCGCCCAGCTTGGCCTCCTTGAAGAGGTCTTTCTGCTCGTCGACCTTGATATACTGGGGCAGGAGCGAAGCGTCGGCCACGGTGATGCCGCCCTCGAGCGTATTGCCGTCGGTGTCGAGCTCGCGGATGTCGCCCTTCAGCATGTCGCGCTCCTCGGGATTGTAGGCCTCCACCTTGTCATAGTGGCCAAAGCGCGAGGCATAGGCGTCGACCTGGCGGTCTATCAGGGCATCGTCTACTTTCAGTTTATAGTAAGGCACTGCGTCGGCGCTGTCGAGCGTCACCTTGAACTCAGGTGCCACGGCCACATCGAAGATGAAGGTGAAGGGGCCGTCGCCCTCCAGGTCCTGAGGCTCCTGCTTGCTCGAAGGGAGCGGCTCGCCCAGCATCTGGATTTTGTTCTCACGGATATAGCCGTACATCTTCTCGCCCACCAGTTTATTGATCTCGTCCATCTTGGCAGCCATGCCATACTGTTTCTTAATCATTCCCATGGGCACCATGCCGGGACGGAAACCGGGCACTTTGGCTTTCTTGCGCAGTTGTTTCAGTTGTTTCTCAACATTCTCCTTGTAATCCTCCTGCTCCACGGTCAAGGTCATGAGTCCATTGATCTTGTCAGGATTCTCAAATGTAATTTTCATCTTTTGTTATGCTTGTGTTATTTGTGATTCAATGTCTTGCCTCCCGACTCCGGGTGAAGGCAAACGGACTGCAAAATTACTGATATTTAATGCAAATACCTAATATATGCATTAAAAATTTGATTTTTTAACCTATCGGAGCCTCTGAGTTCCGCCGTCAGGCGTCCAGGCTTTGTTCGCGGGCCTTGCGCTCCTCATCGATGGTCTGGAAGTCTTTTTTACGCAGCACGAAGCTGTTGCTGAGATATTTCTCCCTCACCACCTTGTTCGACGCCAACTCCTCGGGCTTGCCCTGAAACAGGATGCGGCCCTCAAAGAGCAGATAGGCGCGGTCGGTGATGGTGAGTGTCTCCTGCACGTTATGGTCGGTGATGAGGATACCGATGTTGCGGTATTTCAGCCGCCACACAATGTGCTGGATGTCTTCCACGGCAATGGGGTCGACACCGGCAAAGGGTTCGTCGAGCATGATGAATTTGGGGTCGATGGCCAGGCAGCGGGCTATCTCGGTACGGCGGCGCTCACCGCCGGAGAGTTGGTCGCCCTTGTTCTTGCGCACCTTGGTGAGCCGGAACTCCGCTATCAGGCTTTCCAGCTTCTCCATCTGCTGCTTGCGGTTCAGCCGGGTCATTTCCAGCACCGAGAGGATGTTGTCTTCCACACTCATCTTTCTGAACACGCTGGCCTCCTGGGGCAGGTAGCCGATGCCGGCACGGGCACGCTTGAACACGGGATACTGGGTGATGTCCTGGTCGTTGAGGAAAATATGCCCGGCATTGGGCACAATGAGCCCCGTGGTCATGTAGAACGAGGTGGTCTTGCCAGCGCCGTTGGGGCCCAGCAGTCCCACAATCTCACCCTGCCTCACATTGATCGAGACGTCATTCACCACGGTGCGTTTGCCATAACGCTTCACAAGGCCTTCTGTCCGGAGCACCATGCCGCCGTTTTCTTCCTGCATGGAGGTATATGTAGTATTGTCTTCCATCTGATGTGCAAAATTAGCAAATTATTTGCCAAAATGGGCCAAACGGCCAAAATCTTTCGAAGAAATTTCAGTTTCTTTCGTTTTTTGCGTACTTTTGCCAGTGATATGTTGTTGTTTAAATATCTCCACACCTTCGGCAAGTATCTCATCCTGATGGGCAGGACATTTTCGCGGCCAGAGAGAATGAGGATGTTTGCCAAGAAGTATGTCAAAGAAATGTCGGCCCTCGGGGTCGACTCGGTGGGCATCGTGCTGCTTATCTCCTTCTTCATCGGTGCCGTAATCTGCATCCAGATGAAACTGAACATCCAGAGTCCGTGGATGCCCAAATTCGTCACGGGCTACACCACCCGCGAAATCATGCTGTTGGAGTTCTCCTCGTCAATCATGTGTCTTATCCTGGCCGGCAAGGTGGGCAGCAACATCGCCTCTGAGCTGGGCACCATGCGTGTGACACAGCAGATAGACGCTCTCGACATCATGGGGGTCAACTCGGCCAGCTACCTTATTCTGCCCAAGATTCTGGGCATGATCACCATCATGCCGTTTCTGGTCATCTTCAGTGCCGCCACCGGCATCCTGGGTGCCTATGCCACAGCCTACATAGGCCATGTGCTCAGTCCGGAGGACCTCACGGTGGGTCTGCAGCACGACTTCAACCCGTGGTTCATGTGGATGAGTATCATCAAGAGCTCGTTCTTCGCCTTTATCATATCGAGTGTGGCGTCGTTCTGCGGTTACTATGTGGAGGGCGGTTCGGTAGAGGTGGGCAAAGCCAGCACCAGCGCCGTGGTGACCAGCAGCGTGCTGATCCTGTTTTCAGATGTTTTTCTCACCCAACTGCTTTCCTGAACATGATTGAAGCAAGACATTTATACAAGTCGTTCGACGACAAGGAAGTGCTCACCGATATCAATGCGGTCTTCGAAAACGGAAAGACCAACCTCATCATCGGCCAGAGCGGTTCGGGCAAGACGGTGCTGATGAAAAACCTGGTGGGACTGCTCGACCCCACATCGGGCCAGGTGCTCTACGACGGCCGCGACTTCACGGCCATGAGCAAGCGCGAGAAGGTGCTGCTCAGACGCGAGATGGGAATGATTTTCCAGGGTTCGGCGCTTTTCGACTCACTCAGCGTGCTGGAGAATGTGATGTTCCCCCTCGACATGTTCTCGTCGATGAACTACAGGGAGCGGGTGCACAGGGCTCAGGAATGTCTGGACCGTGTCAATCTGGCCGATGCCCAGAAGAAATTTCCCGGCGAGCTGTCGGGCGGCATGCAGAAACGTGTGGCCATAGCAAGAGCCATCTCGCTCAATCCGCAGTATCTCTTCTGCGACGAGCCCAATTCCGGACTCGACCCCAAGACCTCGCTCATCATCGACGAACTGCTCAGCAGCATCACCAAAGAGTACAACACCACCACCATCATCAACACCCACGACATGAACTCGGTCATGGGCATCGGTGAGAACATCATCTTCATCTACAAAGGAAGGAAGGAATGGCAGGGCACGAAAGACAATGTGATGGACGCCGACAACCAGGCGCTCAACGACCTGGTCTTTGCTTCCGACCTGTTCAAGAAAGTCAGACAGGCGGAGCACGAGGTGCATCCCGGCCGTCCTAACGCATGAGCCACAGCCCGTCGTCTTCCACCATGGGCACCAGCAGACGCTCCTGCGTGCTGTCGCCATAGTGGAACACGAGGTATACATCGGCACACTTCTCCTCGCTGTCCACCGCCGCGCTGTCTATGTCGACAGCCACCAGTCCCGACCGCCACGTCTTCAACTGGGCCATGAACATCTTGGCATTGGCCTCCATCTGGGCACGGTAGGCGCCGCTCATCTCACCGTCATGATGTATTCCGGCCACAAAATCGCCATACTTCCCCTCCAGGAGGTAGTCGTAATAGCACTTGGCCGTGTGTGCGGCCACCTGGGCCGGGTCGGTCTTGTCACAGCCGGCGGCGCACCACGTCAACAGGAATGCGGCGCACAGCGCCCACCACGCTCTCTTCATACCCACACACTTATTTCTGCCGGATGAAGATGTTGATGGGCGAGCCCGTCATCTGCCAGTTTTCACGTATCTTGTTCTCAAGGAAACGCTTGTAGGGATCCTTGACATACTGCGGAAGATTGGCGTAGAACACGAAAGAGGGTATCTGCGTGTTGGGCAGCTGCATGCAGTATTTTATCTTGATGTACTTGCCCTTGATCGATGGTGGCGGATAGGCCTCTATCAGGGGCAGCATCACCTCGTTGAGCTTCGAGGTGCCCACCTTGGTGGTGCGGTTCAGATAGACCTGCTTGGCGGTCTCAAGCACACGGAATATGCGCTGCTTGGTGAGTGCCGAGGCGAAGATGATGGGGAAATCGGTAAACGGGGCCATACGGTTGCGGATGGCGTCCTCGAAGGTGTCTATCACCTTCTGGCTCTTGTCCTCCACAAGGTCCCACTTGTTCACCACCACCACCAGCGACTTGTTGTTCTTCTGGATGAGTTGGAAGATGTTCATGTCCTGCCCCTCGATGCCACGGGTGGCATCGATCATCAGAATGCACACGTCGGAGTTCTCAATGGCGCGGATGCTGCGCATCACGGAATAGAACTCCAGGTTTTCGGTCACCTTGTTCTTGCGGCGAATGCCGGCCGTGTCGACCAGGTAGAAGTCGAAACCGAACTTGTCGTAACGGGTGTAGATGCTGTCGCGCGTGGTGCCGGCTATGTCGGTCACGATATGGCGGTCCTCGCCGATGAAGGCGTTGATAAGGCTGCTCTTGCCGGCATTGGGCCGACCCACCACGGCAAAGCGGGGTATACCCTCCTCTATCAGTTCGCCGCCGCTCACCTGCAGTTTTTCCACCACCAGGTCGAGCAGGTCGCCCGTACCGCTTCCAGTGGCGGCGCTGATGCAGTAGGGCTCACCGAGTCCCAACTTGTAGAACTCGGCGGCATCATAACGCTGCACGTTGTTGTCCACCTTGTTGGCCACAAGCAGCACGGGGAGCTTGGCTTTGCGCAGTATCATGGCCACATCGCTGTCCCAGTCGGTCACACCGTTGGTCACGTCCACCACGAAGAGCACCAGGTCGGCCTCTTCGGTGGCTATCATCACCTGCTTGCGGATTTCCTCCTCGAACACATCGTCCGAGTTGACCACCCACCCTCCGGTATCGACCACGGAGAATTCCTTGCCGCACCACTCACACTTGCCGTACTGGCGGTCGCGTGTGGTGCCGGCCTCCTCGCTCACAATGGCGCTGCGCGTCTTGGTGAGCCGGTTGAAGAGTGTCGACTTGCCCACATTGGGGCGTCCTACTATTGCTACTAAATTTGCCATATTCTCAATATTTCTGATGCGTTTTTTTGTTGCGCCCCCGGGGAGCGTGGCTCACTCCGGGTTGTAGCCGAAAGCGTCGAGCTCGCGCTGCGACGAGCGCCAGTCTTTGTCCACCTTGACATAGGTCTCCAGGAAGATGTCCTTGCCGAAGAAGCGCTCCAGCGACTTGCGGGCCTCGGTGCCCAGTTTCTTGAGCGCATAGCCCTGATGGCCGATGATGATGCCTTTCTGGCTGTCGCGCTCCACATAGATGATGGCGCGTATGTGGATGTTTTTCTCGGTCTCCTTGAAACTCTCCACGGCCACCTCCACCGAGTAGGGTATCTCCTTGTCGTAGTAGAGGAGTATCTTCTCACGTATAATCTCCGACACGAAGAACCGCGCGGGCTTGTCGGTGAGCTGGTCTTTGTCGAAATAGGCCGGACTTTCGGGCAGCAGCTCCTGAATGCGGCGCAGCAGCATGTCTACACCGAACTTGTTCTTGGCCGAGATGGGCAGGATTTCGGCCTTGGGCAGCAGCTGGCTCCAGCGTTCCACCAGGTCGCCCAGCTTTTTCTGCGCACCGCCTTTCCCCTGGGCCTCAGGGTCGGAGGCCAGACTGTCTATTTTGTTGATGAGCAGTATGATGGGCACATCCATCTTCTGCACCTTCTCCAGGAAGTCCATGTTCTTCTCGGGGTTCTCCACCACATCGGTCACGTAGAGGAGCACGTCGGCATCGGCCAGCGCGCTTTCAGAGAAGGCGAGCATCGATTCCTGCAGCTTGTAATTGGGCTTCAGCACACCCGGCGTGTCGCTGAACACGATTTGCATGTCGGGCGTGTTCACGATGCCCATGATGCGGTGGCGCGTGGTCTGCGCCTTGAACGTGGCTATGCTGATGCGCTCACCCACGAGCTGGTTCATCAGGGTGCTTTTCCCCACATTGGGATTGCCTACGATATTTACGAATCCTGCTTTGTGCATGTCATGATAATAAAAAAGAAAAAACGCATCGTTTCATAAGAAGGATGCGCTTGAACAGTGACAATGTGCTTACTTGGCCGGAGCGGCGGCAGCCGCACCGTCGTAAGCCCATCTCAGATAAGACGCTCCGTGCACGAATCCCGCACCGAAAGCAGTGAGCAGGATGTTGTCGCCCTTACGCAGACGGGGCTCATACTCCCACAGGGCGAGCGGTATCGTTCCCGCACTGGTGTTGCCGAAGCGTTCTATGTTCACCATCACCTGGCTGAGCGGCAGGTCAAGCCGTTTGGCCACAGCCTCGATGATACGCATATTGGCCTGATGAGGCACCACCCATGCTATGTTGTCCTTGTTGAGCCCGTTGCGCTCGGCTATGATGGCGCAGTCGTCGCTCATATTGGTCACGGCATAGCGGAACACGGTCCTTCCCTCCTGATAGATGAAGTGCAGACGGTGGTCGACAGTGAAGTGCGACGGCGGACATACCGAGCCTCCCGCTTTCATATGGAGGAAGGGAAGACCCTTGCCGTCGGTCCTGAGGTAGGAGTCCATATAGCCGTTCTCGTCGTCTTCAGAGGCCTGCACAATCACCGCACCGGCACCGTCGCCGAAAAGGGGACAAGTGGCGCGGTCCTTGTAGTCGACCATCGACGACATCTTGTCGGCACCGATCACCAACACGCATTTCTGCCGGCCGCTCTCTATCATGCAGGCGGCGGCGTCAAGTGCATAGAGGAAACCGCAGCAGGCTCCCCAGAAGTCGAAAGCGAAAGCGTTGCGCAGTCCCAGCTTGCCTACCACTATCGATGCAGTAGAGGGGAACTGGTAATCGGCCGTTGTGGTGGCCAGGATCAGGGCACCGATGTCGTTGGGGTCCACCCCACTCTTCTCGATGGCCATTCTGGCTGCCTTGCGGGCCATGTAAGAAGTGCCGAGTCCTTCTTCAGCGAGGATACGGCGCTCCTTGATGCCGACACGCGTCATAATCCACTCGTCGTTGGTGTCTACCATGCGCGAGATTTCCTCATTGGTGAGGACATACTCGGGCACATAGCCGCCAATGCCGGTGATTATCGCTTTTGTCTTGCCCATTATTCAGCAGTTTCCTTCACGATAGCCACCTTACCTCTGTAGTATCCACAAGTCGCACAGACGGTGTGATACACATAGTAAGCGCCGCAGTTGGGGCATACTGCCAATGTGGGAACCTCAGCCTTGTCGTGGGTTCTTCTTTTCAGTGTACGAGTCTTTGACTGTCTTCTTTTAGGATGTGCCATTTTTGTTAATCTTTAATTATTGTTTTCAGTTTTTCCAAATCTTTCCATCGCGGGTCGGTCTGCGGTTGACGTTCGCCTTCCTCCACCGTCCATTCCCGAAGTCTGGCCAGCATCTCGGCGTTGCACTCGCCTTCTGCGTGCACGTGCCGGGCGGGAACCGCCAGCGCCACGAACTCATAGAAGTGCCATGCCACATTGAGGATGCCCGACTCGACGGGCACTATCACCACATCGTCTTCCTCGGCATATTCCGAACCGAACCGCGCGCAGAGCTTTCCCTGGGCGGTCACGGGCTGCCGCATGGGTTCCAGGCAGCGGTCGCAGGCCACGGAGACGTAACCTTCGGCCTGAAAGTCGAGTGCGAACACCGAGCCGGTCTTTTCCACCCGCAGGGTGCCTGTCAGGTCTCCGTCTTCCACCTCTGACCCGTTGACTTCTCTGAAGAAGTCATTATCCAACTTGAATTGGAAAACGTTCTTTTCCTCTTTCAGGTTCTTCAGGTCTATATCAAAGGCGGCCAAACTTCCCATATTGGGGTGCAAAGTTACAAATTATTTTCCAAATACGTGATTTTCACGAGTTTTTTTTCCGTTTGCGTCGGTTTTTATAGGTTATTCAGCCTCTTTTGGGGCTTTGTGTCAGTTTCCATTTGGTGCGGATGTGCGCTCGGGGCTTACTCCTCGTCGCACCGCAGCTCTATGCGGAAGGTGGTGCCCTTGCCCAGTTCCGAGTTTTTCACATAGATGCGCCCGCGGTGATACTCCTCCACGATGCGTTTGGCGAGCGAGAGACCCAGCCCCCACCCTCTCTTCTTAGTGGTGAAGCCGGGGGTGAACACATTGCGCTGGTCTTTCTTTCTGATGCCTTTCCCGGTGTCGGTCACATCGATGAGGGCCTTGTTGCCCGACTTCTCCACATGCAAGGTGATGGTGCCGGCGCCCTCCATGGCGTCGACAGCGTTTTTGCAGAGGTTTTCTATCACCCACTCAAAGAGGGCGGCATTGGCTTTCACAATCACATCGTCGGTGGGCAACTGCTTTATCATGTTCACCTTGGCCGAGGTGCGGCGTCGCATATAGTCGGCCACATGGTCCATCACGGTGTTCAGGCTTGTGCCGGTGAGTTCCGGCATCGACCCTATCTTGGAGAACCGGTCGGCTATGAGCTGCAGGCGCTGCACATCCTTGTCCATCTCCGGCAGAAGGTCGTCGTCGGGATAGGTTTCCTTCAGTATTTCCGTCCAAGCCATCAGGCTGGAGATGGGGGTGCCCAACTGGTGGGCGGTCTCTTTCGACAAGCCCACCCACACTTTGTTCTGCTCGGCGCGTTTCGAGGTGAGCAGGGCGAAGATGGCCACCACCACGAACACCATGACCACGCCGAGCTGCACAAAGGGCCATGCCTGGAGGCGTTTTATCATCACCGAGTCGTCGTAGCACACATCGATGTAGTCGCCCTCCTGCTCAGCGCCGTCACCGAGGTAGATACGCACATACATGCCCTCTGCCTGCTGGCGGTGTCCTTTGGCGGTGACGTAGGCCATGCTGTCGGCCTCGCTGTCGCCTTTTATCTTGAGGTTGCGGAAGGTAGTCACCTGTCCGGCGCTGTCGAGCACGATCACCGGTATGGTGTGGTTCTCGTCCATTACCTTGAGCACCAGGTTCAGGTCTGTGTTCTCGTCGGCCATGTTGAAGGAGCGCATGGCTTCGGCCCACACTTCCATCTTGGTCCGTTCCTCGGCCGAGAGGTCGCGCACTAGGTAATTGGATATGAAGAGCGAGGCCACGGCTATGAACACGGCCGCCACCACGAGTACGATTTTCACTTGCCTTATCCTATCCGTCCACTGCATAAGTCATCGGGCTGAGAGTGTGGATGTCTTTATCCGAAGAAGAAATAGCTGAAGAAGACGGCGGCCACCATGCCGGCTATGTCGGCGGTGAGTCCGCAGGCCACCGAGTAGCGGTATTTCTTGATGCCCACACTGCCGAAGTAGACGGCCAGGATATAGAAGGTGGTGTCGGTGCATCCCTGCATCACACTGGCCAGGTGGCCCACAAAGGAGTCGGGGCCGAAGTGGGCGAAACAGTCGAGCATCATGCCTCTGGCCCCAGGGCCGCTCAGCGGTTTCAGCAGGGCCACGGGCAGGGCGCCCACGAAGTCGCTGTTCATGCCCATGGCGGCTACGCCCCGTTCCACGGCATGCTGCAGCATCTCAAGTCCGCCGGAGGCTCTGAACACGCCCACGGCCACAAGGATGGCCACGCAGTAGGGTATGAGTTTCACGGCCACTTCGAATCCGCCTTTGGCACCCTCGATAAACGAGTTGTACACATTGAGTTTCTTTCTCCACCCTGAGCAGATGAAGATCATGATGGCTCCTAAAATCATGCCGCTGGTGAGCAACCGGCAGAACTGCTGCACATGCTCATTGTCCATTCCGAAGATGAGAGTGAAGAGTCCGGCCACAAAACCGGCTATCACCAGAAACAGGAGCAGGATGTAGCGGTTGAAGAGATTGATGCGCTGGTAGAGCGAGCACACGGTCAGTCCCACCAACGTCGACACCATCGTGGTGAGCAGCAGCGGGATGAACACATCGGTAGGGTCGGCGGCGCCGGCCTTGGCACGGTAGGCCATGATGGAGACGGGAATGATGGTGAGTCCCGACGTATTGAGCGTCAGGAACATGATCATCGAGTTGCTGGCCGTGTCCTTGTCTTTGTTGATCGACTGCAGCTCCTGCATGGCCTTGAGTCCCACGGGGGTGGCGGCATTATCCAGACCGAGCATGTTGGCGGAGATATTCATAAAGATGGAGCCAAGGGCGGGATGGTCCTTGGGTATCTCGGGAAACAGCTTGGTGAGCACAGGACTCAGGAAACGGGCGAGCCGGTTGATGAGTCCGCTGTCCTCGCCTATCTTCAGGATTCCCATCCAGAGGGTCAGGGTGCCGGTGAGTCCGAGGCACATCTCAAAGGCCATCTTCGACATCTCGAAGGTGGAGTCCATCATGGCGGGCAGCGCCTCATAGTCGCCGAGCACCATTTTGAGCACTCCCACCAGGAATCCGAGCACGAAGAGCGCTATCCAGATATAATTCAGTGCCATTGTATCTGTTTTTTAGTGATTCAATTTCCGGCAGGTCTACTTGGCAGGCAGACAGAACTGTTTCGACATATAATACTGCTTGCCTTGGTACACCACCTTATACCAGTCACCCTCCTCGCCCACACAGGGCAGGTGCGTGCCTTTGTTCACAGAGAGTGTACCGCCCTGCGGTGTTTTCAGATAGCCGGCCTTGAGCGATGGCCCGAAACGCATTCTCACGCCCTCGCCGTTGACTATGATTTCCCTTCCGGCCTGTTTCGCTGTAGCTGGCTTGTCGGTCTTCGCCGACTGTTGCGCTGCCGTTTCGTTGTCGGCAGGAGCCTCCACCAGGGTGCTGTCGGCGGTTTCCGGCTCGGTGGTCTGTCCGCCCTTGGGCTGGTTGAGCAGGAAATAACCCACAAAGCAAAGGAGGAGCAACAGAAGGATGACAATAATCACATAGAGGCCTTTGTTCGACTTCTCGCTCTTGGCCGGTGCCGGGTCAACGTATTGTTTCTGGACGGGAGCCGGCTGTTCGGCAGGCTGTTCAGGGGCGGGCACATTTTCTTTCGTATCTCTGATGGAGCGTCCGCAGTAGGGGCAGACATTGGCATCATAGGGAATGTGTCTGCCGCAGTATTTACAATCTATCATCTAAACAGTAGTTTTCGGAATTGAAATACAAAATTAGCACAATATATCGAAAAAGCGGCTTTCGGAAATGTTAATATATGTTTTTCATCACCCACGGCTGCCACAGAAACAGAAAATGCAGACAAAAAAAAGAGTCCTGCCGGAACGTGTGTTCCTGACAGGACTTTCTAGTCTTGAAAAGCGGGCGGCCTCCTACTCTCCCACATTGCATTGCAGTACCATCGGCGCAGGCGGGCTTAACTTCTCTGTTCGGAATGGGAAGAGGTGGGACCCCG
>ONMI01000006.1 GCA_900318915.1 uncultured Prevotellaceae bacterium
TCGGTCGTATAGCCCGCTATACTCCCTCTTCAACTTACACTCTGCACACGACTAAAAATCAAAAATCGCCTCGACATAATTAATAGAACCCACCTTAAACAGAAGAGAAGCAAGCTTTCAGGTGCGCCGCCGTATGCTGCACACCACTACCCCCCATTCTTGGAAAGAATCGGCCTGGAACTCGAACACCCTGGCTGCGGGGTCGGCCTGCCGGAGCAGCACTCGTCCCTCTTGCTTGTGTGAGAAGTCGACCGCACCGATGCGGAACGCCCCTTCGGCATAGTAGACCACCAAGTCGCCATGCTGCGGCGTCTCGGCCCTGTCGACCACCACGAGGTCGCCCCTCATGACCCCCACAGCCTGCAGCGCATCGGTATCTACGCGCGCATAGAAAGTGGCGTCGGGGTGGCGGATGAAGCGCTCGTTGAAGTCGATGAGCTCGCCGGGGAAATTCTGTGCCTCGTGCGGCACGCCGGCCTGTATGCCCCCGCTGAAGAAAGGCAGGGGCAGCCGCGACGTGAAGGCTCCGCTGAAGAGAAGCACGTCGTTAGTCCCGTTCGGATGAGGTGTCATCGTCTTTGGACCGGTGTTTGCGCTCATACTGTGCCAGGAGGGCATCGACGAGCAGGAGCAGCATCATGATGCCGAGCGACATCCAGAACGACCTTGTGAGGTAGAGCAGGCCAGCCGACACTACGAGCAGCACCAGTAAATGGGTAATTTTCATCATCTTCATCTTGTCTGCAAAATTAGGTAATTCTGACGAAATAGCAAAAAAACAGTATCTTTGCATTAATTATACAAAGATAAACTGCCTCCTAACCCAACGATATCCGATGATGAGACACCCTTTTCGCACCCTGCCCCGCCTGTTGCTGCTGCTCAGTCTGCTGACAGTTTCCTGCGCCACGCACCGCGACACAGTGCCGGAGACCTTTCCCTTCCGGTTCAACGACAACAACCCCCACCAGTTGGCCTCGGCCAAGAAATACGGCATAGAGCCGCTCGAGGACCGCTCGCAGCTGGACAAAGTGAAGCGGCACCTGCGGCTGGTGGAAGCCTGCCGCTACTACGATGTGGATGCGCTCACGCACTCGGTGCCCTATCTCACCCCTTCGGCCGCCAAGCTGCTGAAGGATATCGGTAAGAACTTCCAGAAATCACTCCGCAAGCACAAATTGGGCGAATACAAGATTATCGTGACCTCGGTGCTCCGCACGAAAGACGATGTGCGGCGGTTGATGAAAGTGAACAGCAACGCTGTGGCCAAGTCTGCCCACTGCCATGCCACTACTTTCGACTTGACCTACCGCCGCTTCCACTATGTGAGCGGCAAGAAGGCCACCGCCGCCCAACTGAAATACCTGCTTGGCGAGACGGTGAACCGCCTGCGCGAGCAAGGGCGGTGCTACGTGCGCTATGAGACGAAGCAAACCTGCCTGCACATCACGGTGAGAAAAGATTAAAAATGAAAAATTAAGATGGGGAAATTGGCAAATGGAATAATAAATTAAAAAGGAAAGAAGAATTGGCACCTCCGGTGCGGGGAATGAAAGAAATTATCGTAATGCGCAGAAATTTTTCATTGGAAAGACTATTTTGTTCTGAACAGAAATTATCGTAATTGACGTAATTGTTCATAAAAGAACGTGCTTTGAAAGATAGGAAAGAGGAAAGATTAAAAATTAAAAATGAAATATTAAAAAATAAGATGGGAAGATGGGACGGAAGCAAATCGACAGGAAAAGCTGATTTTCTGTTAAAACTTATCAAAAAAGATAGTTTATTTAGCAAAAATTCATTATATTTGCATAATCTATAACCAATGAAAACTTTGCCGCGAAAAAGCGGCAAGCGACACATACGAAAAACCTATGCAAAAAAGCAAATATCTTGTAGCCAATGAACGCGACGCACTGTGGGGACTAACCATCAGCACAGTGGGATACGACGAAGTGGAGGCCGGCGAGCCCTACCCCACCCGCGGCCATGCCGACGGTTATTACTTCCAGATGGAGGCCGGGCGCATCCTGCAGGAATATCAGATACTGTATCTCATAGAGGGCGAGGGATTTTTCCGCTCCGACCACGTGAAGGACGCCCACCTGAAGCCCGGCGACATCTTCATTCTCTTCCCCGGCGAATGGCACTCGTACGGACCACTTCCCGGCAAGCGATGGAAAAGCTATTGGATAGGTTTCAAAGGCCGCAACATGGACGACCGCGTGCAGGGCGGTTTCCTCTCGGCCGAACGCCCCATCCACCCCATCGGTTTTTCGATGAGCATCGTAGACCTTTATGAGGAAGCCCTTCAGGCCGCCATGGAAGAGGCCGCCTACTCGCAGCAGCTGCTGGCCGGCATTGTGAACCACCTGATAGGAATGATGTACTCGCTGGAGCGCAACATCATATTGAACCGCAACCAATTTCATGTGAATCTGATCAACAAGGCCCGCCTCCGCATACGCGAGGCGCTGGAGAGCGACCTCACCATCCAGCAGGTGGCCAACGAGCTGGGTGTGAGCTACTCCAACTTCCGCAAGCTCTTCAAGGAGTTTACCGGCATTTCTCCCGCCCTGTATCAACAGGACCTGCGGTTACAGCGCGCCAAGGAGATGCTTTCGACCACCAGTCTGAGTATCAAGGAGATAGCATATCAATTGAACTTCGACTCGCCCGACTACTTCTCGTCGAAGTTCCGCAACAAGACGGGCATGAAGCCGAGCCAGTTCAGGCAGAGCACCCAAAAGCAGGCCGAGTGACAATAATCGGGGTAAGAATATCAAAATTCTTGCCCCTTTTGGTGTTGAAAAGTCTATTTTTGCATCAAGAACAAATCAAACAAAACAAGAAAAGCACAATGAAAAGTATTTTGGAAGGCCGCGACGCCCTGCGCCGCGAGGTAGAGAAGATAGCCGAAGTGGCTGGTTATCTGTGGCAGAACGGTTGGGCCGAGCGCAACGGCGGCAATATCACCGTGAACATCACAAAATTCATTGACGACGAGGTTCGCGCGATGCCCGCCATCAGCGAGGTGAAGCAGATAGGCACCACCCTTCCCTATCTGAAGGGTTGCTACTTCTACTGCAAAGGCACCGGCAAGCGCATGCGCGACCTGGCCCGCTGGCCGATGGACAACGGCAGTGTGATCCGCATTCTGGACGACTGCGCGAGCTATGAGATTATCGCCGACAATCTGGTACAGCCTACAAGTGAGTTGCCCTCCCATCTCACCGTTCACAACCATCTGATAGAGAAGGGCTCGCCCTACAACGCCACCGTTCACACCCACCCCATCGAGCTGGTGGCCATGAGCCACAACCGCGCCTTCCTGGAGAAGGACGTGCTGACCCGCATACTGTGGAGCATGATACCCGAGACGAAGGCTTTCTGCCCGCTGGGTCTGGGCATCATCCCCTACACGCTGCCCGGCAGTGTGGAGCTGGCCGACGCCACACTGAAGGAGCTCGACGAGTATGACGTGGTGATGTGGGAGAAGCATGGCGTGTTTGCCCAAGGTCTGGACGTGATGGACGCCTTCGACCAGATAGACGTGCTCTCGAAGAGTGCCAAGATATACATTGCCGCCAAGAGCATGGGCTTTGAGCCCGAGGGTATGAGCGACGCCCAGATGAAAGAGATGAGCGTGGCATTCAATCTGCCGAAATAAGTAAGGCACCATAAGCCAAGAAGAGGCCGCAGGATGGAGCATCCTACGGCCTCTTTATTTTAGCTGACGCCTGCCGGTCAGATGAGCTGCGGCAGGAAGGAGCTCACGATGAGCACGATGATGCCGATGATGAGCACAGCGATGGTTTTCTGCGAGCAGCCCTTCCACTCCTTGAGGATGATGCCCCATACATTGGAGAACACCACATTGAGCGCCATGAGGATGCAGAACGCCAGGGTTGTGAGCACTTCGGAAGAAGTAAGGAAGCCCTTGCCCAGGGACAGTCCGAAGAACTGGCTGTACCACAGTGCTCCGGCGAGGGCACAGAAGAGCAGATTGTTTCCCCACACTTTCCCTTTCTTGTAGTCGCCCCATGTGCTGTTCTTGCTGTTCTGGTAGAAGCAGTAGATGGCATTGGTGACGAAGCCGCCCAGAGTGACGAGCAGCGTGGCGGGGAGCGTCTTGTAGATGTCAGGCGTCTCGGCGAAATGGATGTCCTTGCCGAACTCCAGACCCACGTTGAAGCATCCGCTCATAAAGCCGGCGAGCAGCGCGATGGCGATGCCCTTGGGGAAGTTGAAGTCCTTGACGGCTGCCTTCTTCTCTTCGTCGGAAAGCGATGCGGCCTTCATGGAGCCGGCCACACCGATGATGGCGATGCCGAGCAAGGTGACCACCACACCCACGATGACAGCGAATGTGAGCGACTGCAGCGCGTTGAGCTCAGGGAAGAAGATATTGAGGAGTACGGGGCCCATGATGGTGCCCAGTCCGGCGCAGGTGCCCAGTGCGATGCTCTGTCCGAGCGCCACACCGAGATAGCGCATGCTGAGACCGAAGGTGAGTCCGCCCACGCCCCAGAGCACGCCGAAGAAGACCGTCATCCAGATATTGAATGAGGGGCTCGAGGCAAAGAGCTCGGTGAGGCTGTGTCCGGCCGGCACGGCGAGCAAGGCGCCAAGCAGCGGGAAAAGAATCCAGGCGAAGACGCCCTGCACAATCCAGTAGCTCTCCCAGCTCCAATCTTTTATCTTGTTGATGGGCACATAGCAACTGGACTGGCAGAAGGCGCCGACGGCTATGATGAGAAGTCCGATAACGATTTCCATTATCTCTTGCTTGTCACTTCTTTCTCATACTGCTGGATGCAGGCGATGAACTCCTCGCCCACGGGCACATTGTTCTTGAGGTTGAAGTAATCGAACACGGCACCGAACGGCATCGACTTGGCCTCTTCCATGAGAGCGAGGCGCTCGAAGTACTGGCCATTGTCCTCATACTCGCGGAGTTTCTGCTTCGGCTCGAGGAGTGCCTGGAGGATGCACTTCTGAGTGGCGCGTGTACCGATGATGTAGGCACCGATGCGGTTGATGGAAGCATCGAAGTAGTCGAGACCCACATGAGCACGGTCGAGAGCGTCGGCGCGCACCAGTTCTTTGAAGAGGTCGAGCGTCTGGTCGTTCATGATGGTCACGTGGTCGGAGTCCCAGCGCACCGGACGGCTCACGTGGAGCATCAGTTCAGGCACATACATGAGCAGTGTGGACACGAAGTCGCTCACATTCTCGGTGGGCTCATAGTGGCCGGTGTCGAGGGTGTACATCTGCTTGCGGGTGGCGCAGTAGGCGGTGAAGAAGTCGTGCGAGCCCACGGTATAGCTCTCAAGACCGATACCGAAGAGTTTGGCCTCGAAGCAGTTTTTCACGCCGTCGAGTTTCTCCTCCATGATCTCGTCGAGCGATGCGGCGAGGATCTCGCGATATTTCTTGCGCTGCACGGGCATGTCCTTGCTGCCGTCGTGCACCCAGATGTTCATGATACAGGGATCGTTCTGCGCCTTACCCATGGCATCGGCGATGCGGCGGCAGCGCTTGGTGTGCTCAATCCAGAAGTCGCGGATGGCCTTGTCGGGGTTAGAGAGGGTCAGGTCGCCGCTCTTGGGGTGCGAGAAGCTGGTGGAGTTGAAGTCGAGCTTCATGTTGTTCTCCTTTGCCCAGTCAATCCAGCTCTGGAAGTGGCAGGGCTCCACCTGGTCGCGGTCAACGAACTTGCCGCCGAAGTCGCCATAGATCTCGTGAAGGTTGAGGCGGTGGTTGCCGGCGAGGAGTGTCTTTACGAACTCGATGTCCTGACGTACCTCATCGATATTGCGTGCGCGTCCGGGGTAGTTGCCGGTGGTCTGGATACCGCCGCTCAGTGCCTCGTTGCGTTCGAAGCCCACCACATCGTCTGTCTGCCAGCAGTGGAGGGAGATCTGCTGCTTCTGGAGGAGGTCAAGTACTTGGTCGGTGTCGACACCGATGGCTGCGTAGCGGTCTTTTGCTACGGCATAAGCTTTTTCAATCAGTTCTGCTTTCATTATAAGTTAGGTTTGTTTTGAGGTTTTATATCATTTTGAAGTCACTTCGAGGTATCGCTGGTAAGCCTTCTCCCACACTTCGGCATCCTTGGGCAGGAACTCCTTGAGCTGGAGGCTGTTGGCTATGATGGAGCGCATCTGCCACACATCGGCCACCGCGCCCGAAGCCTTGGCCTGGAGCATCACATTGCCGATGGCGGTGCCCTCCTGCGGTCCGGCGAGCACTCTCACACCGCAGGAATTGGCGGTGAACTGGTCGAGATACTCGTTGAGCGAACCGCCTCCGATGATGTGCAGCACATCGAGGGGATATCCGGCCATTTCGCGGAGCCATCCGAACACCTGGCGGTAGCGCAGTGCGAGGGAGTCGAAGATGCAGCGGCATATCTCGGCATATCCCTCAGGCACGTGCTGCCCGGTGTTGCGGCAATACTGCTGTATGGCGTCGACCATGGAAGCGGGATTGGCAAAGCAGGGGTCATCGGGATCGATGAGGCTCTGGAATGGCGTCACCTCCATGGCCTGCGCCTGCAGTTCGGTATGCGATTTGGGTGCATCGGTCCACTCTTTGCGGCAGCGCTCATAGAGCCACATGCCACAGATGTTTTTCAGGAAGCGTGTAGTGCCTTCGATGCCGCCCTCGTTGGTGAAGTTGCGCTCATAGCTCACCTCATCAATGATGGCTTGGGGTGTCTCGATGCCCATGAGGCTCCAGGTGCCGCTGCTCAGATAAGCGAAGTGGGCGTTGGCGGCGGGTACGGCTGCTACGGCGCTTCCGGTGTCGTGTCCGGCCACGGCCACCACGGGCACAGCTCCGAGTCCCGTCTCGCTCTGCACATCGGAGGTGAGGCATCCGATGACGGTGCCCGGCTGCACGATGGGACCGAACTGGCTGCGCTCGATGCCCACACTCTGGAGGAGTCGGCTGTCGAGGTCGCCGGTGCGCGGGTCGAGCATCTGCGAGGTAGAGGCGATGGTATACTCGCACACCACCTGTCCGGTGAGCATATAGCTCAGTGCGTCGGGCACAAAGAGGATGTGCTTGGCGTGAGGCAGGGCGGCGTCGTTGTTGCAGCGCATGGCATAGAGCTGGAACAGCGAGTTGAAGTTCATGAACTGTATGCCGGTAATGTCATAGACAGTTTTTTTGTCGACACACTTTTCGAAATACTCCTCCATGCGTCCGAAGGTGTGAGGGTCGCGGTAGGCGATGGGGTTACGCAGCGGTGCGCCGTCATCGCCGATGAGCACGAAATCGACGCCCCAGGTATCGATACCGATGGAGGTGAGCTGGATGCCGCGCTGTGCAGCCAACTTCAGTCCGCGGATCACCTCGTTGTAGAGGGCGAAGATATCCCAGTAGAAATGTCCGCAAGTGTGTATGAGATTGTTGTCGAAGCGTGTAAGCTCTTCGAGTGAGAATTTTCCGTTCTCAAGCGTGCCGATGATGGTACGTCCGCTGGTGGCTCCCAGGTCAACGGCAAAGTAAGTCTGTTTTTCTGTCATATAGGTAGGTATCTGTTAGTAGTTCGTCTGAACGTTTGCAAAGATAGTGCATAAGCATCAGCGCAGACCTTACAATTTGATTTAAAATCATAGAAAATAGATTAAAAGGATTTTAGGAGTGTAGGAGTAGAGGAGTGTAGGAGTGTAGACATTACCAGTGGGAAGTTAAAAGGAAGTTAAAAGGAAGTTAAAAGGAAGTTAAAAGGAAGTTAAAAGGAAGTTAAAAGGAAGTTAAAAGGAAGTTAAAAGGAAGTTAAAGAAGGATTGTGAGAGATAGTTTTGAAGAGATGGTTTTGAAGAGATGGTTTTGAAGAGATGGTTTTTTTGGGGAAAAGAACAGAAAGAAGAGAGACAAAAAAATCGGATGTCGTCCCGACAACCGATTTTCAAAAACAAACTACTTAAAAACTAATCTACTAAAACAAATCAAAAAAATATGCTTCGCGGAATCACTCCGGTACTTCAAATTTCATTACCTATGAAGACACAACAATGGAGAAAAACATATCTCCACGTTATATTTCGATGCAAATATACGGCAAAAAACCGAAACCGCATCTCACTTTGTTGAAAAAAATCAAAAAAAATTGCAAAAAAGACGGGAAACTGCAAAAAAATGCAGTTTCCCGCTATAATTTGCCATACAGGCTTGTCAATTTACGGTGTTTTTACATCATTCCACCCATTCCCGGTGCGCCACCCATGGGCATGGCCGGTTTTTCCTCGGGATGGTCGACGATGAGGCACTCAGTGGTGAGGAACATGCCGGCGATAGAAGCGGCATTCTCCAGGGCCACGCGCACTACCTTTGCCGGGTCGATGACACCAGCCTTGCGCAGGTCCTCATACACATCGCTGTGGGCATTGTAACCGAAGTCGCCCTTGCCCTCGCGCACTTTCTGCACCACGACGGCACCCTCGCCACCTGCATTGAAGACAATCTGGCGGAGCGGCTCCTCGATGGCGCGGCACACGATGGCCACACCCGTGCGCTCGTCGGTATTGTCGGCCACGACATCGGCCAGGGCCTCCTGTGCGCGGATATAGGTGGTACCGCCACCGGCCACGACACCCTCTTCGATAGCGGCGCGTGTGGCACGCAGGGCATCGTCTACGCGGTCTTTCTTCTCTTTCATCTCCACCTCGCTGTTGGCACCCACATAGAGCACTGCCACGCCGCCTGCCAGTTTGGCCAGACGCTCCTGCAGTTTCTCCTTGTCGTAGGAACTGGTGGTGTTGGCAATCTCATTCTTGATGGCCGCCACACGGTTGGCGATGTTCTCCTTGAGACCGGCGCCGCCCACGATGGTGGTATTGTCTTTCGACACGGTGACTTTCTCGCAGGTACCGAGCATCTCCATGGTAGCCTGCTCCAGTTTGAGACCCTTCTCCTCGCTCACCACGGTACCACCGGTAAGGATGGCGATATCCTCGAGCATTGCCTTGCGGCGGTCGCCGAATCCAGGAGCCTTGACGGCGCAGATTTTGAGACCTGAGCGCAGGCGGTTGACCACGAGTGTGGTAAGAGCCTCAGAGTCGACATCCTCAGCGATGACGAGCAGCGGGCGTCCGCTCTCAGCAGCCGGCTGAAGGATGGGGAGGAACTCCTTGATGTTGCTGATTTTCTTATCGTAGATAAGGATGAGGGGATTCTCCATGACACACTCCAGTTTGTCGGGATCGGTCACGAAGTAGCCGCTGAGGTAACCGCGGTCGAACTGCATACCCTCTACCACGTCGATATAGGTGTCGCGGCTCTTGCTCTCCTCGATGGAGATGACGCCGTCTTTCGACACCTTGCGCATGGCATCGGCCAGGAGTTTACCGATTTCCTTATCGTTATTGGCACTGACAGTAGCCACCTGCTCAATCTTGTCGTAGTTGTCGTCCACTTTCTCGGCCACGGTAGCCACATAGTCGACCACGCCCTTCACGGCCTTGTCGATACCACGCTTCAGGTCCATGGGGTTGGCACCTGCGGTGACATTCTTGAGACCCTCATTGATGATGCTCTGTGCCAGGATGGTAGCGGTGGTGGTGCCGTCGCCGGCATCGTCGCCCGTCTTGGAGGCCACGCTCTTCACGAGCTGTGCGCCAGTGTTCTCAAAGTGGTCTTCGAGTTCGATTTCCTTGGCCACAGTGACACCGTCCTTGGTTATCTGCGGTGCGCCGAACTTCTTCTCAATCACCACGTTGCGGCCTTTCGGTCCGAGGGTCACTTTCACTGCGTTGGCCAGCTGGTCCACACCCTGTTTGAGCAGGTCGCGGGCTTCGATATTGAATTTAATGTCTTTTGCCATGATAGTATTTGCTGTTTTTTGTGTTTTACGTTATTATTTGTTGATAATGGCGAGCACGTCGTTCTGACGCATCATAAGATATTTCTCACCCTCGAACTCCAGCTCGGTTCCGGCATATTTGCCATAGAGCACGGTGTCGCCCTCTTTGAGAATCATTTCCTCGTCCTTGGTGCCTTTGCCGGCAGCCACGATAGTGCCCTGGAGGGGTTTTTCCTTAGCGGTGTCAGGAATGATGATACCACCGATTTTCTCTTCTGCGGGTGCGGGAAGCACGAGCACCCTGTCGCCTAATGGTTGAATTTTCATAATTGTTGTTTTTATTTGGTTATTGTTATTTTCAACATACACCCGTCATTATAGCGAAAACCGTGCCAAACTGCCATTTTGAGGCAAATTTGGCACGGCATACTATTATTTGGCTGTCGACCGGTTGACAAACTGTCAGCGGCAGTGACTTATCCCCCCGGCATAACAGCACCCACCTATCGCAGATACTTAGCGAGCGGGCTTTTTATCTTTTTGAGTCCCTTCCGCATGCTCTTGGCATTGGTTTTGGCCCCGAGCAGCGAGGTGTGGGTGTGGTCGTGGTTGTAGTAAGGCATGGCCTTCTCTTTGGAGCCACACTTCCGGTCGAGGAAGTCGGCAGTGATGTTGTGCATGTCGACGAACTCCACGCCGGTCTGTTCCACCACCTCACGGTACCAAGTGCCGTAGGTGTCGTTGCGGCGCTCGATGTGGCCTTCGGGCCATTCGTTGCGCGGTGTGAGCGAGACGAGGATAGGCGTGGCGCCTTTCTCGCGCACATCATCGATAAACTTGCGCAGATACCATCCGAAGGAGTAGACCATCTCGTAGCGTCCGGAGTCGGCCATTTTGTACACATGGCAGGTATCGGCTGTACCGGGAATCACGCCGCGCATTTTAGGTTTGTCGATGGGTCCGATGTCATTGTGTCCGAACTGTATGAGTACGAAGTCGCCCGGCCGTAGTGAGTTGTACACCTGTTCCCACCTGCCCTCATTAAGATAGGTGCGCGTGCTGCGTCCCGCCTTGGCACAGTTGACGATATTGATTTTCCTTTCATCGAACACCGTGTTGGCCACAGCGCCCCATCCCCACATGCCGTCGGGGTCTTTGTCTTCGTTCTTCACCGTGCTGTCGCCGGTGATGAAGACGGTGGGCAGCGCCGGGTTGTAGCCAGCCGGCAGCGCCACCACGGGGAGCGCCACATTCTTCATCATGGCCTGCAGCGGAGCCAGTTGCGGGTCGGTGCTGGCAGCCAGTCCCTCGGCCGCCGAGCGCGCGTTCATCTCAGCTCCGAAGCGGCTGGTGTGTATATGGTCGCCGTAGAAGTGATATTTCTCCTTCCACTTGGAGTAGCCGTCGAGTTTGGCACCTGAAATCTCATTGAGATCGATGTAGGGCACATTTTCGGCCTTAGCCACCTCACTGAGCCACTGCGAGTGAGGTTTGCGCACGATGCGTCCGTCGTCGCCATAGGCATCGCGCGGTGTGAGCGACATGAGGATGGGATGTCCGCCCGCGCGGCGCACATCGTCGATATACTTACGCATGTAGCCGCCATAGGTGTAGACAGTCTCCTGCACGCCGGTTTCCTTGATGGTGACGCGCAGGGTGTCGGTTCCTGTGCCGGGGATGCTGGCGCGTGCTCGTCCTTCGTCATAAGGTCCGTTGTCGTTGTGTCCGATGGAGATGATGACCCAGTCGCCCGGCCGGATGGCCTGCCGGATGGGTTCCCAGAGTTTGGTGTAGAAGGTGCGGCTGCTCATGCCGCCGAGAGCCTGGTTTTCGACCGTTATACGGTTCTCGTCGAAGTAGTTGTGGGCATAGTATCCCCATCCCCACTGTCCGTTGTTGCCGTTGCCGAGCGTGCCGTTCCGCATGGTGGAGTTGCCGATGAGGAAGAGCACGGGGTGGTTGCCTACCCTACTCGACCCTGGTACGGGTCTTGCTGTCTGCGCCTTGGCAAGAGAGTCGAACGTCAAGTCTTTGACTTTGTTCACATCCTCGAGCGGTCCCTGCACCTGTGCTTGGGCGGCCGAGAGGGCGAGGAGAAGGCAAAATGCCGATACGATTCTTTTCATGTAGCTGTATAGTAGATTAATTGCATACGGCACCTTTTTCTCTTTTAATTGCCTTTTTAAAAGGACTTTTACACTGAAGGGGGACTTGAAAGAAATCGGGAATTGAAGGAAATGGAAAGAAATCGAGAATAGAAGGAAATGGAAAGAAATTCTCAAAATTGTCAGAAATTTTTCAAAAGAAGGACAGAAATTACCATAATTCTCGTAATTATTCAAATAATATTTCTTTCAGAATAAATTATGAGCATTATGGGTATTTCTTTCAGATAAAAATTTATGAGTATTATGAGTATTTCTTTCAGATAAAAATTTATGAGTATTATGAGTATTTCTTTCAGATAAATATTTATGAGTATTATGAGTATTTCTTTCAGATAAAAATTTATGAGTATTATAAGTATTTCTTTCAGATAAATATTTATGAGTATTATGAGTATTTCTTTCAGTAAAAATTTATGAGTATTATAAGTATTTCTTTCAGATAAAAATTTCTGAGTATTATGAGTTTTTCTTTCAGATAAAAATTTATGAGTATTATGAGTATTTCTTTCAGATAAAAATTTATGAGTATTATGAGTATTTCTTTCCCTAAAAATTTATGAGTATTATGAGTATTTCTTTCAGATAAAAATTTATGAGTATTATGAGTATTTCTTTCAGATAAAAATTTATGAGTATTATAAGTATTTCTTTCAGTAAAAATTTATGAGTATTATGAGTATTTCTTTCAGTAAAAATTTATGAGTATTATGAGTTTTTCTTTCAGTAAAAATTTTGAAAATTTCTTTCCGTTTCCGCTAACTCATGTAAAGGAGGGTGTGCCTTTCGATGGCACACCCTCTAAGATTGAGCAGATAATATCGCATGGCGCTATTATCAGGCAGCATGGTATCAAGTCGTCAGCGCCGGGGCGCGTAGGCCGGCTGGTCGGTGGGCGTATCGTTGGGGTCGGTGACATCGGTGCCACCGGCTTTGGCACCATTCTGGCGCACCGTGAGCAACAGCGTGTCGTTGGCCGCATAGAAGGTGACGTCCTGGTGCCGGATTTCCGTCTGCAGGTTGGCCGTGACGGTCACTTTTATCTGCGGAGCTCCCGACACGTAGGAAAGCGGTGTGACAGTGAGCCAGGAAGCCGAACCCTCCGTCCGTGAAATGGCGGCGCTGAGTCCGGTGAGGGCGACCACATCTTCCGAAGCCTCGGCAGGCATGTCGAGCGTTTTGGTGAGGAATTTCCCTTTGGCCGTGGGGTTCGGCGTGGGGGTAACAGGCGGCGTGTACGGGTCACCGCCGCCACCGTCGTCATCACCACCACCGCACGAGAAGAGCAAAGACGCCATGGCAGTCATTAAAGCCAAGGCCAGATATTTCATTTTGTTCATCGTCATGGTCATAGTTTATTTAGTTTTCCTGATTACCACTTTACGGTTGCCATAGAGATAGATACCCGGTGCCGTTGGGCGCTGGATACGCCTTCCTTGCAAGTCGAAGTAAGACTGCGGCTCCGTGGCGTCATAGCTGAAGTCGGCGATGTCGGTCTCGTCACCCTCGAGGAGATAGGCCGGAGCGGCCGCATTCTTCGGGATGGCCAGCCATGCCCGATGGCCCTCAATGAGGAAGGCCGCACCATTCTGTGCTCCCCAGAACCATCCGAAAGCGGAGGCCAGTGCCGTGCCCGACGGGCCGTAGGCCAGTTTGTAGTAGATGTTATCGCCCGGTGCCGCCGTAGTGGTGGCCGCATCGCTGCCATAGAGCATGTTGGAACCCGTGTAGGGACTTGCCCCTTCGGTACTCGTCAGTGTATAGGCAGCCGCCTTTTTGCTGTCGGCCTCGAGGAGCACCGCCACGCCCTTGGGCACCACACCATCGGAGAGCGTTTGGTAGCTCAGTTTCTGGTTGCTGTAACCGCTCACCACGCTGGCTTTCAGCCCTGCCGGCAGTTGGAAGTCGAGCTGCGAGTCGTAGAAGGTGGCATAGCCCGCCTCGGCCACCTGCACCGTGACGGTAGTGGCCGTGCTGGTTCCGGAGGTAGTGATGTCCATTTCGGGTACGATATCCTTCGGTTCGTTGTAACCCACATTATCAGTCGCGATGACACAGAAGCCATAGTGTGTGCCAGGCTCGCAGGGCACATTCACTTTAGAGCCGGTAATGTTTCCGGCCACGAGCACAGGCTCGCCGCCATTCTTGAAAGCGTACACATTGAAAGAGGCGACGCCCGAGGTGCCATCCTTGCCTGTGAAGGAGACAGTGACCTGTCCGTCGCTCTCTTTCAACCCAGTGATACTCGATGTCGGATAGTCGGTATCGATGGTATTGGTGTACGTATTGGTAGTGATGGGCGCATTGACATCGAACACGATAGTAGCCTTGTTGCTGATGCGCGTCTTGGTGACCAGCCCCTCCTTGTGGTTGACGGTGAAGGCCACGAATCCCTCGCCGTCGCCGTTGTCGTTGTTGGGCACGAGGAAGCCCAGGTCAGGATCATCGATCTTGGTCTCATCATACTGCGCGCTGACGCGCACGATGATATTCTTTCCACCCACTGTGTAAGCCACGTCGCGTGTAAACGCTTTGCAGCCCCACTCATTGAGCGAGACATGCTTGTCGGCCCATCCGAAGGCGGTGAAGGAGAACGACGAGAGGTCGTAGCGTGCCGCGTCGAGCGTATCGGTGACGAAGACCTCGTGGGCCGGAGCCGATGCCGATGCCTTGTTCTCGAAGGTCACAGTATAAGGCATCTGATGGATGGGCTGTATGTAGTGAGCCACATCGTCGTAACCCCACGGGCCTATCATCTCGTTGGGGTCGTAGCTGAATACACCCTTTATTTTCTTTGTGGTCTTCTTGCCCGCCAGGCAGCCCTTCAAGGTCTGGTAGTTTGCGACGCCGTTCCATGCGAAGGCGATGAGTGTCGCAAAGCATTTGGCCGCAAGAGTGGGCGGGAAGGCATCGGTGGCGCAGGATATCAACATGCCCCCACTGTTCCAGAGCAGGTTGGACCACCGTTCGGGCGTGCCGGCATCTTCAAACTGGAAAGCATAGGAAGTCCTCATGGAATTGTAGAAGCAGCCCATGAAAGGAACGACGCTGATCGACTCGCCTATCACGCCCCAGCCAATATATTCCATCACACAGTTAGCCCAGTTGATGCGCTCCGTGTTATAGGTCATGCGTATGAGTTCCTTGTCATCTTCGTCGAGTGCTCTGTTAAGCTTGTCGGGCGCCACATCATCATCGGAGAAAGCCCCGAAGGAGTCGTAGACCGCCGCCACGACGTTCACCTCACGGTCGCCGGGATAATCGGCCGGCAGTCTCAACCGGAACGTGCGCTGGTTGACGCTGTTGGGCGCCACATAAGGAACGAGGAAGGCGTATCCCCGCACGCCGATGCTGTTGCCCTGCTCATCGGTCACGAGCGCGTAGTCGCCCAGTTGTTCAAGTGCTTCCACCGCCTCGTCGGAGAAGGCGTCGCTGCCCTTTATGACCTCAAAGTCGAACGACACCTCCAGTTTTCCGTCCTTGTCGTCGAAGAAGAGGAACAGGGGCACATTATAGGCCGGCGCATTGGTGGGATTGCCATACTCGATGGTGAAGTTTTTCCACTTGCCCATGAGCATCTTGTCACCGCCACCTATCTGGCACCACACATCGGGATATTGGCCCGCTTCGACCTGCAGCGCCTTATAGAGTGTGTCGGTTCCCACGATGACATCATATTGTCCCGTGGGCTGCCCTGTCATGTCGAAATGCGCCATGGCCATATCGGCGGCATTGGTCACCTTGGTGTGGTCGTAGCCATCGGGCATGTCCCAGGTGCCCTCTATGACGGTGCTGCCCTGCTTGATAAACACCTTGGGCTTCGTCTTGCTGTTGAGCTGGTAGCCGCCGAAGATGCGTATGCCCATGTTGTCGCTCTTGCCCACCACACTGGGCTCCACCTTGGAGAGTCCGCCGATGGTGAACGACTGTTCTACTGTGGCGTAGGCATTGCAGTCGCCTGTGCCGCGCGTGATGAGGTTGACATAATAAGTGCCGCTGTTCTTGCCGAAGTCAATCTGCTGGTGCCCGCCTGTCTTTTTCGACCAACCGTTGCCTTTGTAGTAGTCGTAATAGCCCGGATAGCTATTATAAGGCAACAGCCAGAAGCAAGCCTGGCCGCCGACCGAAGCATCAGCGAACGACACAATCTTGCCGGTCATGTCCTTGGAGAGGATCATCTCCGGTTTTGGCGGCCGTATGCCATCGTGCGGTGTAAGGACGAGACGGTTGAAGGCCATGCCGTCGTTGCCATATGGGCTCTGGTCTTTGAGCGACCCGTCGAAGGTGAGCAGCAGGCGGCAGTTGTTCTCACGGCCGGTGGGCGGGTTGAAGATATGCTCCTGAATCTCCTGCTGCGATAGCGCGCGGTCCCAGATGGCGAAGTTGTCCACCAGCGCCTTGCTTTGTGTGTTGTCGTTGCCCTCGGCGCCGATGACGAGCGGGTTCTTCCCCATAAGGATGTCGCCCACCATGGTCTCATAAGCCATGAGCATGCCGTCGATGTAGAAGCGGAAGTTGTCGGCCCCGGCACCGGCATCGTAAGTAATGGCCAAGTGGTGCCAGTAGCCGGTATCATAGATGAGGTAACGGCGTGTGCGCAAGGAGACGCCCTGCGTGTCGGCCGACTTATCGGTGGTGAGTCCGGCGTCGAAGGTGAAGTAATTGTCGTTGCTTCCCCACATGGATACCGACATGAAGAATCCTCCGCGGTAGACAGAACCCAGGCTCTTCTCCGTGTCATGGCAGAGGCTGGATATCTGGAACGACTTCATCTCGTCGACCCTCACCCAGCACTCCACGGTGGTGGCCTTCCTGATTTCGCTGAGGCTGGGTGTCATGGGCACGGTGACCTGGTGCCAGGCCCCTCTATTGTCGAATTCGTCGCGCGTGTTGGTCAGGTCGAGCGCCATGTCCTGTTTGCCCGTGGCCGGCTCCGCCTCATGGGTGCGGTGCAGGATGTACCACGGGTCGTAGTCGCTGAACCCCTTATGCGGTGTGGCATAGCCCAGGAACCAGTGTTCGGCGCCCTTGTCATCGAGGAGCACACTGAGCTGGTGGTTGTTGCTATGCTTGCTGTCCCAGGCCTCCTGCCCCATGCAGAAGCTGCGGCTGAGAGTGGAGAATCCGTCTTTCGTCTCGAAGAGAATCATGCGCGGCCCTGTGAGGAAGACGTGCCGGCCGGAGGCATCGTCGGGAGCGATGTAGAGCTGATAGCCGCGTGAGACATTGTACTGGTCGGCGACATTCCAGGAGCACGACTCCTGCCACGTCCAGTTTTTTCCGCCATCGTGCGAATAGTAGAGTCCGTGTTTGTCACCCTTGGTGGAGACGATGTAGACATTGTCGCCCTTGGCGGCAATGGTGCCATGAGAGCCAGTCGACTCCGGAATGTATTTCTCGCCGCTCCAGGTCTTGCCGCCATCGGTGCTGCGGCGGTGCAGGGTGTGCCCCTTGTCGTAGCGAGGATCGGGGTCGCCGTCGTTGCCGTCGGACAGCGAGCCCTGGTAGAGCACATCGATGATGTCGCCCTGCTGCACGAGTTGGGGGTTATAGACGCAGCTATTCCCTTTTGCGTTGGTTTCAACCAGACTGTAAGTATTGCCGTTGGCAGCCTCATGCCCCAGGTCCTTGATGGTCACATTCTTGCCGGCATCGGCAGAAGTGGCGAAAAAGACACGCTCCACCCGGGTGTAGGCACCGCCGTCGGACCAAGTGCCGAGGATTGTCCACCGCTTGCCCGACACCTGGAGGTCGACGATTTTGAACGACGCATCGATGATGCATTCCTTGAAAGTGGCTCCCCCGTCGGTGGAAGTCCAGACGTAAGGCACGGTGCGGTCGATGTTGACGGCCAGCACCACATTCTTTCCGTCGACCGCCACATGCGGACGGCTTGGAAAGATATGGCCTTTTCCTGCCACCTGTTTCCAGAGTTCTTTCTGTTTGAACGTCTTCCCGTAGTCGGTGGAATAATAATAGGTGACGGAGTGCAGCCCATCGTCGGCCAAGCGTGGGACGAGGAAATGCACATTCTTTCCTTCGGCCACCATCCAGTGGCTGTTGTGGCCAGCAATATCATCGCCCGTACTGGAACTGGTCCAGTTGGAGCTCTGGTCTCTTGCGATGATCTTTGCTTTCTCCCACGTTTTTCCGTAATCTGTGCTACGCCGGTAGTAGAGCGGATACTCGCCATCGTTCTGTTTAGCATCCTCCATCCATGCCACATGGACGTAGCTTCCTGCCATCTGCACCTGCAAGGGCTTGGGATGCGAGTCCCACAGGACGGAATCGGCCACACCATAAGTCAGGTTCTGCCATCCGCCCCAGTCGGATGGCAGTGCCTTCTGCAGGTCGGCGTTGCTCTGTGCCACCGCCAGAAGAGGTGGCAGCAGGAGCGTGATTAAATACAAAAGTTTTTTTCTCATATATATTAGCGTTTTGGTAAGTAATGCCCACCTTTGCGGGCCACAGCTGTAGCCCAACGTTAACGCAAATATAACAAGAAAAGGAATGCGGGAACTTGCAATGTGTGAAAACCCACTTGCAATTCCCGAAATCAGCAGTGGTTTTGAGCTATCCACTCCTTGGGCGTCATGCCCGTCACGGCACGGAAAGCGCGGAAGAAGGTGGATTCGACCGAGAAGCCCGAAGCGGTGGCCAGTGCCACGATTTTGATGTCGGGCTGCTGACGGAGCAGTTTCTGGGCATGGCTGATGCGGTAATTATTGACAAACTGTATGAAGGAGCAGTTGTACTCAGCCTTGATACACTCCGACACATAGCGGCTGTTGGTAGAGAGCGCCACCGCCACATCCGACACTTTGAGGTCGGGCTGGAGGAAGAGCTGTTGTTTCTCCATGAGGTGGCAGATTCTGGGAAGCAAGTTGGCATAAGGCGAAGCAGCGGCATTATCGTCGGATGCAGGCGCGAGGTCCTGCGTGGGGGATGTCCTCCGGCTGCGCCGGCGGGCGATGAGCCACACCAAAGCTGCGATGAGGGCCACAGCCCCCAAAGGAACGATTATCCACGGCCAAGCGGCGGGTGTTGCGGCGGTCTCGGTATTGCCCACACACAGCAAAAATACGTTGGCCGAAGGCTTGAAATTATTGGCCGACGATACATCATCCAACCTTAAATAACCACCGGCTATCATCAAATTACCGTCTGGGGTGAGTACGGGCCTGGAGTAATAGCATGGCCGTGGCATAGGGTCGGAACAGTAGAGGGTGAGAGGCGCCGGCGACTGCGTATAATCTATGCCCAGCACCAAGAATCGGTCTTTGCAGAAGGCTGGGAGGTAGGCCCGTTTCGCATTGCGGTCGCTGATGACCAGCTGATTATAGATGATGGTGTCGCCCTCCAGCAACGTTGGCACAGGCGTGGCAGTGGGCAGGAGCGAGAAAAGCGTATCGCGGAGCAAAGCCACGGCCACCTTGCCCTTTCCGTTGTGTACGGGCAGGAGGTAGGCGAATTCGTCTTTCTCACCCATATCAATCCGGCTGTCGGCCATCGACTTTCCCTCAAGATAAAGAAACGGTTGCCATTTCTCAAACAAAGGTATGTAGAGCGGCGGCGCCTTCAGGCGGCGGGCGTGGGTGCAATGACGGGGGCGACCGTAATTATCGGCCGGTCCAAAAATCAGTACCTCGCCGCCGGCGACCGGCACCATAAACGGCGACGCCAGAGAATCGGGCATCGGTCCTAAAACCCGGAAAGCATCGATACCGTCGAAGATTTCCAGGCTGTCGGCAGCATACCAGTTGCCCGCTATGACCACCTTTCCGCCCTCTATCTCAGCACCGCAGGCCATGCTCCTTTTCTGCTCGAGGCATCCGAATCCCTCGAACGTATGGGTGGCAGGGTGATACATCTCCACCCGGAAGGTCTGCCCTATCCCCAGCGGCTCATGGTGACCGCCGGCAAGCAGCACCTTGCCCGAGGAGAGGGGCAGATAGAGGCCGTCGTCGTGGGTATAGACCGTGGACATGAGATGCCATTTGCCTCCGGCATAGTACTCGGCGGTTTGTGTGGGCACGAATCCCGATGTATGTCCTCCCACCACCGTCACCTCACCATTCACACAGAACGCGGCATGGCCAGTGCGCGGCACATTCAGGTCAGGCAGCCGCCGCACCTCCATTCTCACTTTGGGGCAAGAGTCCTGAGGCGCCCCGACGGCCCCTGCCGCCAGCACCATAAAGAGGAGCGCCGAGGGAAGGAGCAAGCGGAGCAATGTCCTTCTGATAGAGAAAAGAGGACAGATTTGTATCATTTAGCAAAGATAGTAAAATATTTTCAACTATCATGCCATATACTTGCAAAAAAAACAAAAACGACTTGCAAAACAAGATTTGCTAGTCGATTTATCTGTTTTTCCACACAATTCATGAAAATCTCATCAAGCTCCATAGGGAGAAAAAAATACTGACACTCGGCAAAAAAAAGAATGGATTCTTTGTTTTGCTCTCGTTTATTCGTAATTTTGCAAATTTATTGGAATTCTGAACTATTCCTTGACACCGATAAAGTGAAAGAATATCATGTGAGGCCCCTTTCCATGGAGCATTCGCTAGACAGAAGGCCTGCAAAAAAAGGACGACAATAACTTTATTTATATGATCAACATCACCTGCCCCAACGACAACCTGCCGGAGCGTACCTACGCCATCGACATGCTGCTGCATCATCTTCTGGGTATTGAAAAGACCTCCTATCAGATCAACTTTGAAGAAGATGCACACGACTACACGATTGCCATCGGCAACAAGCGAATAGTGTTCGAGGACCATTTCTTCAAGCTGCACAAGGAGCCGTTATCTTATCTCAATTCGTCCAACATACCCGACAAGCTCACCTATTTTCACGGCGAGGGTATGGAGATACCCATTATCTACGGCACAGACAAAATGCAGCGGGAGAGCAATGGAGATGTCGTGGTGGGACTGGATATCTTCGCCTCCACCTTTTTCATGCTGACAAGATGGGAAGAGAATCTTTTAGGGCGCGAGGAGACGGGCGACTGTAAAGAGCAGTTGCTGTTTACGGTAAAAAACGGCATACACAAGCGGGCCATCGTGAATGAATATGAGGTACTGCTGAAAAGACTGCTGGCCGGAGAGGGAATCACCTACAAGTCAAGAAATTTCGGCATTGTCCTTACGCATGATGTGGACGGTCTCACCCCCTCCTGGCTCGACATAGCAAAAGATTTTGTGAGGCGTGTGATGCGGCGTCCTGTTCCCGAGGCGACAACCAGTCTGGTGTGGAAAGAGTTTATGAAATATAAGCGCACCTACCCCGATGCCTTCAGCCAGATGGTGCCTTATATCAAGATATGCAAGAAGTTCGGCATACCAGAAATTTTCTACATGAAAGTGTGCGACAAGGGCGAGTTGGAAGCCACCTATATACACGACAGCGCCTCGACCCTCGACGTGATCAGACGTCTTAAAGACTTGGAATCCGACAAAGTTCTGATAGGCTTTCATCCCTCGCAATCCACTTTCCAGAACAAGGCACAATGGACTGCTGAGACAGAAAGATTCCATGCCCAATTGGGAAAGGATATCGTTCACGGCAGAAACCACCATCTGATGTACAACAACGAGACCCTCTGCTTCTGGGAAAGCATCCTGACTGGAAGCGAGGAAGACACTCTGCACATCAGCAATTGTGTGTTTCACAACACACTCGGGCTCCGAAGCGGAATTGCCGTCCCCTACCCCCTCTTTGATGTGGTGCACAGAAAGGAGATGCGCCTTACGGAACATCCCTGCAGCATCATGGACACCGCCATCAGGCTTCACAAATACAAGACCGATGCCGAGTTGTGGAAAGACATCGACGAGATAACTGGTGAGCTGAAGAAATATCAGGGCGAGCTGCTGCTGACGTGGCATATCTACGTGAGAAACGTTTCGCTGCTGAGGCGCTATATGGACCTGTGTGAGAAAATTATAGAAAAAGCCTCCTGACTCGGTCGAGGTGCTGCTGAAAACGAAAAACGACTTGCAAAACCATGTTTGCAAGTCGTTTTTTCAGTTTGTACTCACGTTTCACACCATCAGCGTACCACTCTCTTCTTGCCACCCTGGATGATGATGCCCTGCTCGCCGGGAGCCGCGGGACGTCCGTCGATGGTGTAGGCAGCATCGTCGGCAACATGTTCCTTCACGTCGTAGGTGACGGTGGGCAGAGCATTGGTGATGCTGAGATACTCATTGCGAGCATCCTGAATGAGCTTACGGAACGACGGGTTGGCATGCAGTCGAGCGATGAGCGCACTGGAGAGAGGACGTGTGGCCTCTATGTCGGTAAACCAATGATACCCCACGATGAGGCGGTTGTAGCCATACTCATAGCCGCGACGGAGCACCTCGTCCTGGCACTCAGGTGCCACTTCGGCCAGGGTGAGTGCCATGGTCCATCCCAGGTTGGTATGTCCCGAGGGGAAGCTGCTCTTGCCCCGCTCCTTCTCCTCGTCGCCCGCGACGAACGACGGTTCGCCCAGCTGCACGAAGGGACGTTTGCGGAAGCGGATGGGCTTGAGGCGGTCGGCAAAGTCGCTGGCGCGTGTGAACAAATCGCCGATAAGTGCACAGATGGCCGGTGTCTTCTCCGGGCTGATGGTGATGTTCATGGCCTCGCCGAAGACGCTGTACATCATCTCCAGACTGTATTCCGCCTCCCGTTCGGCCTGCTTTCCACGCGGCGTGTCGCGCAGGCTCTTGGCATCCCAGTAGCGCAGCACATCGGTGATATACCGGTAGCTGGTGGTATCGACCGGCTCGTTGAGAATGAACTCGCCGTGCGGCATGTCGACACCCGTGACGGGGTCGTATTCAGCCGGGAAACCCTTCAGCATGGCATACTCGGCGCGTGCGGCCTGAATGTCCTCTTCGAGGAGCGAATTAGTGTGGGCACGGGCAACGGCGGCACAGGCGCAGAGATAGCCTGCGGTGACATCGCTCTGGTAGTGGGCGCCCGTAATGATGCGGTTCTCACCAAACTGGAAACCACGGCGCAGAATCTGGTCCTGGAGGGGCGGCCACATCTCAGCGAAGACGAGCGACACGGCCCATCCAAAAGCCGTGTGTCCGGAGGGATAGGATCCATTGGTACGCAGGAAGTCGGTGTCGTATTCAGCCCAAAGCGGGTCGTTCATCTGCATGAAGGGTCTTTTGCGGCCATATTGACTTTTGGCCGCCATGGTGCTTCTATCGCCTATATCGTAGGTGCGTTCCAACAGGCGGGACATGGCAGGCGTTTTTTCAGGGCTGATGGTGTCGAGTTTGAGCACCTGCTGCAGCACCGAGCGCATGGCATCAGGCGTCCAAAGCGACTCGTCGCTTGCCTGTTTGCCGCGCGGGGTGTTGCGCTGGGTCTTTCCCCACTGAAACTGCAGCATATCGTCGATAAAGGCCACTCCCGCCGTATCGGTAGGCTGGGGCAAAAAGTACCCTGCATCGGGCATCTCGCTGTCAAGAACATAAGTAATGGTGTCATCGGCTGTCTGTGCCGTGACGCCGGCACCGCATAGTGCAAGAATGGCGGTGAGCATCCATAGTCTTAATTTTTGCATGGGTATAAATATTTTAAAATCCATTACTATTCAGGTTCGCCTGGTCCACTCCCACAAGCTGCGAGGCCTCCACCACTATGGGAACCAGTCGTCCGAGAGGCTGCCAGGAGGCCACGGTGCAGAAGCAGCCCTGACTGCCACACGCGAAGGTGGCGCAGAACACATCAGGTCGGAGCGCGGTGCGCAGATTGTTGCGCAGTCCCTCACCGGTGAGCTTGAGCGTGGCCTCCTTCATGGTCCAGAGACGTATAAAAGCCTTTGCAGGGTCCTCGGAAGCCAGTATGCGGGACATCTCCTCATCGGAGCAGACATACTCAGCCAAATCGCGGCGGTAACGGCGCACATCCTCCACATCGACTCCCACCGGCCGACTGTCGACCACGCAGGCCACGGCTCCACGGCAGTGGCTCACATTGAAGTGAATATGAGGAGTCTGCGGCAGGTAAGGTTTGCCCCCCTCTTCATAGGCCAGTTGCGGAAGCGTGTGTATCCCCCACCCTGTGCGCAAGGCATGGCAGAGCAGCAGGTAGGCACCCGCACAGCGTCGCCGACTGCCCTCGGGCTTATAAGCCAGCACCTGGGTGCGCCGCTGCGGCGACACGCGCTGCAGGGCCTGCTCCAAAGGGAGGCTGTCGATGTCATAGCAAATATACAACTGCATCCGTCGGTCTTTATTGGGTCTACAGCCTACAAAGATAGTTTTTTTTCAGGAATCAGCCAAATAAAAAACCATGAAGCGAGGAGAGGGTCTTGCAATTCTACAAGAATAATTTTTGAAGGTTGGATTTTTTTCACTAACTTAGCGGCGCAGAAAGGCCATGCGCCCTTTATTAAAGAAACCAAGCAACATCATGAGACGTTATCCAGTAGGCATACAGACTTTTTCACGCATCATCAGCGAGGGCTATGTGTACATCGACAAGACCGACCTGATGTGGAAGATGACCAGGGTGAGTCCTTTCGTCTTCCTAAGCCGGCCGCGCCGTTTCGGCAAGTCGCTGCTCACCACCACGCTGTGCTCCTTCTTCGAGGGCCGGCGCGACCTCTTGGCGAAGGGACAGGAGAACTTGGAAGAGTTGCGCGGGGCGCTGACAATACAGTTGGAGCCATATATAGCCTTGTATGGCAGACTGCCATCGGAGACCACTCCGGGGAAGGTCTTTGCCGGCCTCATCCGCCGTGCCTACGAGCAGACGGGGCGCCAGGTGGTGGTGGTGATCGACGAGTATGACGCGCCGCTGCTCGACGTGCTCCACGAGGAGGAGCAGTTGCCGAGTTTCCGCCGCGTGATGCAGGAGTTCTACCAGTGTCTGAAGGCCCATGAGGCCATGATCCGTTTCTGTTTTATCACCGGCATCACGAAATTCTCTCAGCTCAGCATCTTTTCTACCTTAAACAACATCACCAACATTACGCTCAACTCGCAGTTTGCTGCCATCTGCGGCATCACGGGCGAGGAAATTGACACGCAAATGCAGCCCGATGTGACACGGCTGGCTGAGGAGTATGAGGTGAGTCCGCAGGAGATGCGCCAGATGCTACGCGATACCTACGACGGATACCGCTTCGCCGGCAAATCGCCCGACATCTACAATCCTTTCAGTCTGATGAAGGCCTTCAACGAGCTCGAACTGCGCAACTTCTGGTTCGAGAGCGGCACGCCGTCGTACCTGCTGCGGCAGATGCAGCATTTCCGCACAGACATCACCAAGCTTGACGACCTGCAGGTGCCGGCATCGGCTTTCGACCAGCCCACCGAGAACATGATGGACGCGCTGCCGCTGCTCTACCAGAGCGGCTACGTCACCATCAAGAGCTATGACCGCCTCATGCAGGAATACACATTAGGTATCCCCAACAAGGAGGTGCGTGTGGGTTTCACCGAAGGACTGCTGCCTACGGTGACCGGTTTGCGCGGAAGTGAGGTGCAGATGGGCTTTGCCGCCCGTTTCTGGAAGGCACTTCGAGCCAATGACACCGACCTGGCCCTGCGCGAGCTGCAGGCCTATCTAGAGGAGCTGCCCTATGTGGAGGGCTTCAAGAAGAAATTGGAGGAGGTTTCGGCGGCTGAAGGGTTCTATGAGTGGTCGTTCTACCTGATTTTCTCGATGCTCAACGTGTATGTGCAGACGCAGGTGAAGTGCGCCCGCGGTCGGGCCGACATGGTGGTGTTCATGCCCGACGCCATCTACGTGATGGAGCTGAAGCTCAACGGCTCGGCACAGGACGCCCTCGACCAGATTGAGGACAAGGGTTACGCAAAAAGATACGCCACCGACCCGCGACGGGTGGTGAAAGTGGGCATCGGATTCTCGGTGGAGAAGCGGGCCATGACTGACTATATAATTGTGGAGGGGGACTGAAAGAAATCTTTCTAAAGGGGAAAGGAAAGAAATCGGTGAATGGAGGGAAAAGGAAAGAAATTATCTTAATACGCAGAAATTTTTAAGGGTGCGGATTGCAAATCCGCAGATAGAAGACAGCCGGATTGCAAAAATTGCGAATCTGGTTGAACTAATTTTACAAATTTCTTTGAAGACTTATGGTGCTCCCGACTACTCTTTCTTTTCGCATAGCGTTATTTTTTCGGTGCATACCAATTCTTCCGCGGACGGCACGGAAGAATTGAACTGCGCCTTTTGCCGGCCCGCTTTTGGAAGGTGCTGCGGGTCAAAAAGTGCGCCCGCAGACGGTCCGACAAGGTAGTGTTCATTCTGAGTTTTCTATAAAAAGTATAAAAAGAATAATCTCATCAATTATTTGACCGAAAAAAAGGTAAAGATTTATGTATTGTAGTTTTTTCGTAAGAGAAAGAAATTTTATTACATCAGAAAAATTTGGAGAATTGCCCGATTTGCGCTACATTTGCACTTGAAAAGAAAAACAATACTATCTAAAAAGACAATACCAATTCTTCGCAGATGTCTTCGCCATCGACGCCACAAAGAATGATAAAGGGAAATCTGAAAATCCACAGACACTGCACAGTAGTTCTTGCATCAGTGCTGCTGACGGTTCACCCACAGCATGCCGGCGCCCAAACCGACAACATACGCGTGGACACGCTGCAGGAAGTGATTGTGACCTCACAATCGGCCTCACAAAGGGTGAAAGAGGTGCAGATAGGTTCGGAAAAGGTGGACATCGGCACCATGAGCCGCCTGCCAACCCTGTTTGGCGAGCGCGACATCATCAAGGGGCTCCAACTGCTGCCAGGAGTGAAAACCGAAGCCGACGGACTGGGAGGATACCAGGTGCGTGGCGGCACATCATCGCAAAACAACATACTGCTCGATGGCGCTTCAGTATCCAACGTGGGGCATCTGATGGGCCTTTTCTCATCGTTCAACGACGACGCCATGGGCAGTGCCGAACTTTTCAAAGGGCTCATGCCGGCACGCTACGGCGGCGGCTCGTCATCGGTGCTCAACATAGCCACACGCAGCGGCGACACACACAGCAACCACCTGTCGGCCTCTGTGGGTCTGCTATCCACAAAAGCTGAAGCCGACGGACCGTTGGGCGACAAAGGTTCCTCATATCTTGTGGCAGGCCGACTTTCCTACCTCAACTTATTCATCAAGGCGACAAACGAATACCGCAACAACTCGCTCAACTTTTATGACCTGAATGCCAAGCTCAATTTCAGAGTTGGCGACGATGACCAGCTGTCGGTGTCGCTCTTCCGCAGTTACGACAACATAGAAGTGGAGAAAATGATCAGCACCTCGTGGCACAACACCACAGGAAGCATCGGCTGGCTGCACACCAGCGGCACACGCCATCACGCACACACGCAGCTGCTTGCCAGCAACTACGGAACCGATCAGGGCATGGATGTCTACAGCTTCAGCCTCAGCATGCAAGGCTACAACCGCCAACTCACCCTGCGCCACCAGCAGACATGGCAACCCCGAAACCACACGGTGAACACCGGTGGCGAGACCACTCTTATAGGAGTGCAATCGGCAGCATGGAGAATAGTCAGCAACCACGAGCGAGAGAAACGCGACGGATGGTTCTCGGCACTATGGCTGGCCGATGACATCTCACTTTTCAAAAAGCGACTCACCCTGTCGGCCGGACTGCGTATGGAATGGTTTTCGGCACTTGGCGGCAAACCCTATTACAAGTTCGACGACACCGGCAGAATCATAGAGACGATGCACCCCAAAAAGGGCAAGATAGTAAAAACATACACCGTGGCTCAACCCAGAGTGAGCCTCACATGGCAGATAGGCCCATACGCATCAGTGAAAGCCGGATACAGCAAACTGGCCCAAGCTGTGCAGCCGGTGCGCAACAGTTCGATGACACTGCCCATCGACCGCCTCACCATGATAAGCAACTATATCAAACCCCAGATAGCCGACCAAGTGGCAGCAGGCTTCAACATCATGACCCCAAAGGGGGCTTGGGACTTCTCGGCCGACGCCTACTGGAAAAAGATAAAGAATGTGTATGACTTCCGCGACGGCAAGACCTTCAACTCAGAAATAGAGATAGAGCCACTGCTCACCGGCGGCAGGGGAAAGGCCTACGGCCTGGAACTGGCCGCACACAAGAACCACGGGCCGGTGACAGGATGGGTGGCCTACACCCTGTCGTGGGTGAAAAACAAGATAGACGGCGTGATGGACGGCCAATGGTATACCGCCTCCAACGACCGCCGCCACGACTTTGTGGCAGTGGTGATGGCACCTTTATCGCCACATTGGGAAATAGCCGCCACATGGCGCTACACCACCGGCCAGGCCATGACAGCGCCAGCCGGCAAATATGAGATAGCCGGCGAGACCTACTACTACTTCGGGAAGAGAAACGAGAACCGCGCCCCAGCCTACCACCGTCTGGACCTCAGCGCCACCCACATCAAGAAGAAAGGCAAAAGGGAGCACATGTGGACTTTCGGACTCTTCAACGCCTACAACCGCTACAACCCGTTTTTTGTAAGCTTCAAGGAAGACGACAGCAAACCCAACGGCACGAAGGCCGTCGTCACCACCCTCTTTGGCATAGTGCCCACCGTGTCATACTCTATAAAATACTGACAACCATGAAGACAACCAATCACAAATCGACCTACGGCTGCCTGATGCTGGCATTCGTCTGCATTGTGGTCGTCACCAGCTGCCAGCGGGAGATAGACTTCGACTACCCTACAGCCGTCCCCGCCGTGATCATCGAGGGGCAGATAAGCAACGAGAATGTGTTTGTGCGCATCAACAAGACACGGCCCATGATGGACAATGCTGCCGCACAACCCATACCCGACGCAGAAGTGTGGATATCATGCACAGACGGCACCAATGAACAGCTCATATACGACAGCGATGAAGGATGTTACCTATCGGCCACAGGACTTACCGCCAAAGCGGGTAAAACCTACAAGATGAGAGCCACGGTGGAGGGACGGCAATACGAAGCCACCTCCACCATGCAGCAGACAGCCGTAATCGACAGTGTGTATTTCAGATACATAAAAGTGCTGAAAGAGCGCGTCTACTTCTATTGCGTCAAGGGCAAGGACCCCATCCCCGACGAGCGCAACTACTACCTCTGCCGTCTGATGCGTGGCGATGAGATATTCAGATGGAACACCCGCTCAGGGCGCAGCAACGTCAACGGCAAATTCGAATACGACATGATGTGCTCCACCGAATCAGCCATCGACAAAGGACCCAACGAAGACGATGACATGCCTTTGGCCGAAGGCGACACACTTGCCCTTCTGCTTATGACCCTCGACCGAGAGAGCTGGGAGTATTTCCAATCGCTCAATGTGAGCCAGCGCACCACCGCCAATCCCATCACCAACATCAAGGGAGGCGCCCAGGGAGTGTTTGCCGCAACCAACATCACACGCGCCGACCCTATAGTATTCAGAAAAGAGGATGCGGTGATGGAGAGATGAAGATTGGGGGGGGCGGTATGGCTGCAGGAACTCAAGCTAAAGCACAACTTGAATCATTTATAGAGATACTCCAGCAAGTCGGCACCCATCATAAGACAACTCTCCACGTGGCCCGACTCCGTAACCACATAATCGACCTTGGCCCCTACAGACTTCAGATATTCCACCAGTTTGTTGCTGCTTTCAATGGGCACGTAAGTGTCATTGCTCCCATGGTAGATATGGATGGTGCATGCGGGTATCCAATCATTTGGAATAGCGAGTTTGGCCGCGCTCTGCCTTAGCCTCAGATAATCAGGATTATCGGGACTGAAGAAGTCGAGGTTGAGATATTGGCTTATATCTGAGCCCAATTTGTCGGACAAGTCAAACAGATTGGTATCGCCGCTGCACCACTGCTCATAATTCGAAGCCAGTTCACCCTTGAAAACTTTTGAGAAGTCCAACCCCAATTCGTCGTAATAATTCAACGAATAAAGCGAACTGGGCAAAAACACATAATCAGTGTAGAGCGACGCTAATTGGTGGTCCAACACCGCCAATGGGTTGTAAGCTCCGCCAGCAATCCATATCTGGCTGACCTTTACACCCAACTCTGGATGGAGGTTGTAATGACGTGCCAAAGCCCAAGCCCCCGATGCAGAAAGCGATATACCAGACAACATGGTCCAGGAAGGCATGTCACGTCCATACTCATTCCTTACCAGTTCGTTGGCTGCCTGCCGCATATCGGCACACACTTTGGCCACATTGTCATGATAGAAGAAAGGCACAGGCATGGCGGCAGTCTCGCCAAACCCAATCAAGTCGGGAGCCACCACTATAAAGCCCGCCATCCCCTGTATTATCTCGGCATTTGTCAAGCGGTTGGAAGGGCAGTCGCTCTTGTTTTTGCTGTAAGGCAAAGCCTCTATCACCCCTTTGGGCTTGCCAGATTTGGGATAATATACCACTCCGGATGCCAGCACGGGGTTCCCTTTTGGGTCAGTGGTGTGATAAGTGATGATATATGCCTTGTAGTTTCGTGCACGAAGGGCTGCCATGTCAATCCGCTGCTTGTAGGGTCGTATCTGTTCTTCTGTAATGCCCTCTTCGGTGGTTAGAAACTTCACCACCTGTGCGAAAGTGATGTCGGTGGTTGACTTTATGGTGTTCAAGACCTTATAAGGCACAGGCTCGAGCCACTCCTCATCGGAATGGCACGATATTACGACCAATGAGCAAGCCCATAATATTATAAAGTAAAGGCATCGGCTTGTGCAATATGGGGTATTTCTTCTTTTTACAAGCATGATAGACGCAGAATATAGGTTGTGGTTCTCGATGTTACAAAAATAGCAAAAAAACAGATAAGAAAAAGTCCGGCATGCCCAAACTCCCGAACCCTACAAATTCCATTCCAGCCCGGCATGTATGTCGCAGCTTTCCGCATGGCGGTTTTCATGGTGCTTGTAGTGGGTGTGGCGCAAATGGTAGGATGCGCCGGCGGTCAATCCCATGTGCTGTGACAGGTTTATTCTGGCCTTGAGGCTTATTGACAACAGGCGGGCGTCGCTGCGGTCGCCGAGCACATCGAAATGCTTGTTCTCGAATGTGCAGTCATCAGGCCGCTTGGGCTCATAACCTTTCCATGTGAAGAGATGCATGAAGTAGGCTGACAACTGCAGGCTCCCTGCTTTTTCCCATTTGAGCCGGCTCGTCGACGAGGCTCCATATCCTGTGCCCATGTTATAGGTGCGGTTGCGAAACTTGTAGTAGTCGCTTTTGACTGCCCCCAAGACCACCCCGTGTGCGAAGAGGTTTTGTTCCAAGCGGATATGTGGCGACACGCGAGGGAAAGATAAGATGATGCCGGGGCCGAAAGATGCCATTTCTCCATAGGGAAAGGGCGAACGGGTGGAGTCGCCTTTGAGATGGGTGTCCTCATACTTGAAAAACTGGTATAGTCCTATTTCGGCAGACATATTCTCCTTCATCTTCATGGGAGTGCTGCATATTCGTCCGGTGATGTTGAGGTGGGAAAGCACATGCTGCCGCTTGCCAAAGGCAAAGGTTCCATCTATAGTGAAAAAATCGTAGATGCTGGTATGTGTCTCACCGTCTGCGGCATTGCCATATTCTATCGAGAAAGATGCGTAGGGCTGGTGGGTGCCGGGCGTGAAATCGTTGGCTGGTGCTATGAGGCGGTCGCCCAGACCGACTTCAAATCCCGTGTTGCTCTCGTCATCAGGAGCTGTACCGCAGGGTGGGGCATATTTGCAGGGACCCACTTTCCACATCCGTCCGCTGAAGAGTCTGTGAACACCCTCTATGGGGTTGGCGATAGCGGCAAGGGTTTCCCTGATGGCACGCTTGGTACCTCTCTCTCGCTCATCCACTATAGCCGGCACAAGGCGGTGGGATATCTCGCCCATGAGCACACCGCTCACGGGGGTCACTATCATGTCGTTGATGGATGGCTGCTCCTTCTCGCATGTTATCTCCCATGCCAAAGCTCCCAAGAAAGTGTAGGGCACCGATTGCCAGAAACTGAGGCCTATGCTGCGGGCGGCATTGAAATAGGCGCTGCCTTGGTATGTATGGCCGATATTGTTGAGGTAGAAATTGTCGTCATCCCATGCGAAGCCCGACCGCATGTTGTCATGTATGGAATGCATCGTGCTTTGGGCATACTCCTCACGCATGACATAGCGGGCAAAACTGTGCACGGCACCGCATGTGAGGGCCACTTCGCCCAATGCACGCAATGGATATCGTTTGCAATCTGCTTGCATGGCAGTGCTGTCGGCCGGTATTACAGTGCTATCGGCCGGCACCACCTGGGCCCCAACGCACTGCATCCTTAAGAATGCCACAAATATGACTATCACCTTCTTCATGCTGCTATGCCTGAGGGTTAAATATAAGGTGAATACCAAAAGGGCGGCACTGTTGGCCGCCCTTTTTATAACAGGTGTGAAAGTTTATTAGAAGTGGAAATTAAGACCGAAGAGGATGTTGTAGGAGTCTACATTCACGCCGAAACGTGTAATCTTGATGTCGGACTCTTTCTCCTTTGCCGACATGAAGCCCACGGCACCAAGTTTGCAGAGGATGTCGAGTTTGTCGCTCACCTGGAATGTGGCAACCGGACGGAGGCCAATTTCAAACGCATTGAATGTCATGTCATCGCCTCCGTAACTACCACCATCACTGCTTTGTACCGTAGGAGAACCATCGCTGCTGATGCTGTTGTATCCCAGATAGCCCTCAACAGCCACGCTTGCCTTGCCATATTCCACAAGTTTGTAACGGATGTATGGAGAGATGGTGAAGCTATTGAGCTTGTACGAGTCATTGCCTATGTCGGAAGCGGCACCGGCAAGAGTGCTTATGGCCGATTTGATATCGGTCACGGTAAGCGAACCGAAAGCAGCCATACCTGAAGAATAGCCCAGCTGCACACCCACGATGAGGTTCTCATTAATGCTGTAGCCAATATCGGGGACTATTTTGTATGATGAGCCCGACTGATCGCTGCCACCTGCATCAATCTTAGTAGTGGTGAAGCCCACGGTACCTCCAATATTCCACTGTGCACTGGCTGTTGTGATGCAAGCCAGCATTGCAATCATCATTAAAAATTTTTTCATAATCAAGTAAATTTTAAAGGTTATAAAAATTATATTTTTTAAGGTTATAAAAATTACCGAAAAGTATTTCCTTAGTTATGTTGTGTATCCCAGGCTTTATCCCAGCCCGTCAATATTCTTTATGCAAAGATACGTGCCGTGTACCTTAGGTCTGTTGCAAAACTGCAAATATTTTGCAAAACAAGATTTATTTTGCTTTTTTGGCTCCTCATGAGATGCTTCAACAGGCACACATATCGGTAAAAAGTTCATTTTTTTGGTTGTTTGACCGTATAATATTACCTTTGCAGACATGTTGCAATCGTTGTTTATTTCCCTGCCGATGATTGTGTGCGGCGTAATCACCATAGAATTGGCCTTGGAGTATATTCGCAGGTCCGACCGCGCCATACTATGCCTTTTGGTATGGGCAGCCGTAACCACCATGCTGTACAGTTGCCACTACATCTATTTCCACAGAATAAATGGCCTGGTGGCCGCCTGCGATGCGGTCTATGTGACCTGCAATCTTGCCGTCTATCCACTCTACCTGATATATATCAGCGAACTGGCCGATACCCGTCCGCTTCTGTCACGCCGCAAATGGCTCGCCGTGCTACTCTTTCCGGCTGTGGCGGGTGGAATAGCCAGTGGCATAGTCTACGCGATAATGTCGCCCGAAGAAACCCGCCAATTTCTTGACACCTACCTCTACGGACGTCAGCACCAAGGATTGCAGTCGTGGGCGATGGCACAAGCCATAGTGCATGACATATCGCATGTGGTGTTCTCGCTTGAAGTGGTAGTCACCATGATATGGGGTACGAGGAAAGTACGCAACTACGACCGCAAGCTCTGTGATTTCTATGCTGATACAGAGCCTCACTCACTCCGATGGGTCAAAAACTTACTGATGCTGCTCTTGATAGTGTCGCTGATGTCGATAGTGGCCAACGAGGTTGGTCGCTCGGCATTCGCCGATTCGCCATTGGTGGCCATACCCTCACTGGCATTCACCTCCGTGCTCTTTGCCGTCGGATGGATGGGAATGCACCAGCAACCGACAGCGAAGGAAATTATGGAAGTACAGGAGTGCAAGTTGGAGAAAAGCCAACCAGCAGAACAAGAAGGGAGTGCATGCCATGACGAAACATTTACGGAAACGGACACCCCCCAAAAGGAGGAAACGACTCTCATTGCCAAGGCCATCCAACTTATTGAAGGCGAACATCTCTATCTGCAATATGACTTGAAGCTCGACGATGTGGCCACCCGGCTCGGCACCAACCGCACCTATCTGATATACGCACTCAACGAAGGGAAAAAGATGACATTCAAGGAATACATCAACCGTCTGCGCATAGCCTACGCCCAAAAGCTGCTATCCGAATCGCCCGACATGCCCAAAAGTGAGGTGGCCTCCCTCTGCGGCTACAACACCCCCTCCTCATTCTATCGCAACTGGAAGAAGTATGAATCCGACTGAAGCAGCACCTACGTGCAGCAAGGCGCTCACTCCCATCATTCCAGTTCGTGCTCTATCTCAGGCAACAGTTTGCGCTGGAAAGCGAGAATAAAGCGATAAAAAAGCGATGGCGACGGCTGATAATTCGGGAAAAAGATGTAACTTTGCAAAGATTATGCGTAAGATACTTCTGATAGCCTGCCTGGCCCTCGTGGCCCTGCAAATGAATGCCCAAACCCCGAAACGGGAAGTGCGGGCCGTTTGGCTCACCACCCTGAGCAATCTCGACTGGCCGCTCACCAAGGCCACCAACCCATCGACCAGAGCACGCCAAAAACAACAGTTGTGCGACATACTCGACAAGTTGGCCGCCGCCAACGTGAACACGGTGCTGCTCCAGACGCGCATCCGTGCCACCACCCTCTACCCCTCCGACTATGAGCCCTGGGACGCCTGCCTGACCGGCAAGGCCGGTCAAAACCCCGGCTACGACCCGCTGCAGTTTGCCATCGAGCAGTGCCACCGCCGCGGCATGGAGCTGCACGCCTGGGTGGTGGCTATCCCCGTGGGCAAGTGGAAGGCCGCCGGCTGCTCCCAGCTCAACAAGCGCTACCCCGCCCTGGTGCGCAAGATAGGCGACGAGGGATTCATGAATCCCGAGAAGGCCGGCACGGGCGACTACATCGCCAAGATATGCCGTGAGATAGTGAGCCGCTACGATGTGGACGGCATCCACCTCGACTACATCCGCTATCCAGAGAACTGGAAGCAGACGGTGAGCAAGAGCGAGGGCCGCAACTACATAACGCAGATAGTGCGCCGCATCCACTCGGCGGTGAAACAGGAGAAGCCCTGGGTGAAGGTGAGCTGTTCGCCCCTGGGCAAGTTTGACAACCTGAGCCGTTACGACAGCCGTGGTTGGAATGCCTACAACACCGTGTGTCAGGACGCACAGGGCTGGCTACGCGAGGGCATCATGGACGAGCTCTTCCCGATGCTCTACTTCCGCGGCGACAACTTCTATCCCTTCGCCATCAACTGGCAGGAGAACAGCCACGGGCGCATCATCGCCCCCGGTCTGGCCATCTGGCTGCTGTCGCGCAACGAGAACAACTGGCCGCTGACCGACATCACCCGCGAGATAGAAGTGTCGAGACAGTTGGGCATGGGGCACTGCTACTTCCGCAGCCGCTTCTTCACCGACAACACCAAGGGTCTCTACACCCACATGAAGAACTATATAGACCGCTACCCCGCCCTCGTGCCCGCCATGACCTGGGAGCGCAACACAGCTCCCGAGGCACCCCGCGACCTGAAAGTGACGCTGAGCGGCGAGGAGTTGCACCTGCAGTGGCCGAGAGGTGTGGACCACAGCGGCGGCCCCTACCTTACTTATAATGTATACGCCTCGCGCACCTGCCCCGTTGACGTAGACGACGCCCGCAACCTGATAGCGAGCCGCCTGCAGAGCACCGAACTGCATCTGCGCGGCGACGACGGCCAGCACTACTTCGCCGTGACAGCCATGGACCGCTACGGCAACGAGAGCGCCGCCATGCAGAGCCACAGCATATCGAAAGGCATGACCCTGCTGAAGAACGACGGCAAGAAGGTGAAGTTGCCCGAGGGCGACCTTGAGGTACGCAACGGCGACTACCTGGTGGTGGAGAGCATGGCCGGCAACATCCTGATGACCCGCATCAAGACCAACGATTATCTCGACATCCGCCGCCTGAAAGACGGTGTCTACACCCTCAGGGTGATGAACAAGCACAACAAGAAGCACGCCCGCCGTCTGGGCACCTTCATCATAAGGAGATAGGCCACATGGGCATACGAATATCCCCCGATTCATGGTTGACAGTGAATCGGGGGATATCTGTTATAGCCGGAAATCGGAAAGAGGCTTAGAAGGGCAGGTCATCGTTCGACTCACCCTGCGGTGCGGCAGGCTGCTGCGGTGCGGCGGGCTGCTGGGGAGCTGCCGGCTGCACAGGCGGGAACTGCTGCTGGGGAGCAGCTGCGAAAGGAGCTCCTGCCGGGGGGAAGGCATCACCACCCTGCGGCTGAACACCCTGCGCCACAGGGCGCACATCGTAGGCGCGGATACTGTTGAACCAACGTCCCTGATACTCACGGGCCTCAATATCGAACGACACACTCACATACTGTCCCTCCTGGATGTTGAAACGCTGCAGGCGGTCCTCACCGAACACGGTAAAGCACATTTTCCTTGAAAATTGGTCGGTCGTCTCAATGACAAAATCCTGCGCCTTCCACTCACCCCTTGCCGAGGTGCCCGTTCTGGCGGGCAGGCAATGTATGACAGTTCCTTCTATCTGCATAATGTTGTAGCTTATAAAAAATGTATGAAAATTAAACAATTGCATGGCGGCATGCCACCGGCCTGGGAGCCGAGGCAGCCTAAACCGTTGGCGAAATTACGAAAATTGTTTTTAAATCGGAAATTTTCTCCATATTTTTTGTCATGTAAGCGTAAATTTGTATTTTTGTATGCTATAAGCGTGGAGCAAGGCCTAAAAGCCTCCTACCGACACTGAACAATCACCATAAAAAATACGACCAATGAGATTTTCACTATCCAGTACCGCCCTGAGCAGCAGTCTGAGTTCGCTCTCGAGAGTGATCAACAGCAAGAACACGATGCAGATACTCGACTGTTTCCTTTTTGAGATCAAGGACGGACAGCTCGTGGTAACCGCCTCTGACGGCGAGAACGTAATGACGGCACAGATACCGCTCGACGAGACCGACGGTGAGGGCAGCTTCGCCATCACCAGCCGCATCATCCTCGATGCCGTTCGCGAATTGCCCGAGCAGCCCCTCGTCTTCGACCTGAACCCCGACGACTACTCCGTGCGTCTTAACTACCAGAACGGACTGTACCAGTTTATGGCCCAGGCCGACGACTTCCCCCGTCCCGTTCCCCTTTCGGGCAATGTGACCACGATTGTGATGGACGCCGGACAGCTGCAGGAAGCCATCAGCCGCTCGCTCTTCGCCACCGCCCAGCTCGACTCCCGCCCGGTGATGAACGGCATCTACTTCGACCTGACCGAAGGCTGCCTAGCCATTGTGGCCACCGATGCACAGAAACTGGTTCGCAACCGCATGCTGACGGTGAAGAGCGACGCCCCCGCCTCGTTCATTCTCCCGAAGAAGCCCGCCCAGTTGCTGAAGAACGTGCTGTCGAAGGAGAGCGGCGACGTGGTAATCAAGTTTGATGAGAGCCATGCCGTGATCAGCTATGCCTCGGGCGTCATCATCTGCCGACTGATAGACGGCCGCTACCCGCGCTACAACGCTGTGATACCTAAGGACAACCCCAACCGCCTGACGATAGACCGCGGTGCCCTGCTGAGCGCCCTTCGCCGCGTGGTGCCGTTTGCCAGCGAGAGCAGCATGCTGGTGCGTGTGCGCCTGGAGGCCGGCCGCATAGAGCTATCCTCCGAGGACATCGACTTCTCGACGAGCGCCAAGGAGAGTCTGATTTGCGAGTACGACGGTCAGCCGATGAGCATCGGTTTCAAGGGCAGCGCCCTGACTGAGATTGTGAACAATCTGCAGAGCGACGACATCGTGATGCTGCTGGCCGACCCGAGCCGTTCGGGCCTGGTGTTCCCCGCCGAGCAGCCTGAGAACGAAGAGATACTGATGCTGCTGATGCCGATGCTGCTGAACGACTAAAGCACCGCCATTAGCCATACACACACCTACAGCAACGATGAGACCCAAACTTTATAAGCCCCTGATTGTCTTCGACCTGGAGACAACGGGGCTTGACCTTGTTAAGGACCGTATCATCCAGATTTCATACATCAAGGTTTTCCCCGACGGACATGAGGAGCGTGGCAACCACTTTGTGAATCCCGGCCGCCCCATACCCGCCGAGGTGACCGGTATCACGGGCATCAGCAACGACATGGTGAAAGACGCCCCCTCCTTCAAGGAGCTGGCCGCCGGTCTGCGCGACACCTTCGCCGGCTGCGACTTTGCCGGTTTCAACTCCAACCATTTCGACGTGCCCATGCTGGCCGAGGAATTTCTCCGTGCCGGTGTGGACTTTGACTTCTCGAGAAGCCATCTGGTAGACATGCAGACCATCTTCCACAAGATGGAGCCCCGCAACCTGAGTGCCGCCTACAAGTTCTACTGCGGCCGCAAGATGGAGGACGACTACACCGCCCACCGCGCCGACGAGGACACGGAGGCCACCTACCGGGTGCTGCAGGGACAGCTTGACATGTACTCGGCCGAGCACCAGGAGGAGGAAGGCCGCCGGTTGCCCAACGACATCTCCAAGCTGGCCGAACTCTCGAAGACGAACGACAATGTGGACTTTGCCGGGCGCATCGTGTGGAAAGTCGTAACCGACGCCAACGGACGCCAACTGAAAGACCAGAACGGCAATGCCGTGCGGCGCGAGGTGTTCAACTTCGGCAAATACAAGGGCTATGCTGTGGCCGACGTACTGCAGCGCGACCCCGGCTACTACAGCTGGATTCTGAACGGCGACTTCACGAACAACACCAAGCAGGTGCTCACACGCATCCGTCTGCGTGAGATGGTAAAGAAATAAGATACAGAAAAGAGCGTAATAACCCTATGTTGGAAGGCAAAAAAATAGTAATAGGCATCACCGGCAGCATAGCCGCCTATAAGACGTGCACCCTGATACGCCTGCTCATCAAGCGTGGCGCCGAGGTGCAGGTGGTGATAACCCCCGCCGGCAAGGAGTTTGTGACCCCCATCACCCTGTCGGCCCTCACCCACAAGCCTGTGGTGAGCGACTTTTTCTCGCAGCGCGACGGCACCTGGCACTCGCACGTGGACCTCGGCCTCTGGGCCGACCTGATGCTGATAGCCCCCTGCACGGCCAGCAGCATAGGGAAGATGGCCCATGGTGTGGCCGACAACATGCTCATCACCACCTACCTCTCCATGAAGGCCCCCGTGATGATAGCCCCCGCCATGGACCTGGACATGTATGCCCACCCCAGCACGCAGCACAACCTGGAGATACTTCGCTCCTACGGCAACCATATCATCACCCCGCAGAGCGGTTTCCTAGCCAGCGGACTGGAAGGCAAGGGCCGCATGGAGGAGCCGGAAGTCATTGTGGAGCGGGTGGAAGCCTTCTTCGCCCGGCAGGAAAAGCGCGACCTGGAAGGCAAGCGCGTGCTCATAACCGCCGGTCCCACCTACGAGAAGATAGACCCCGTGCGGTTCATCGGCAACTACTCGAGCGGCAAGATGGGTTTCTCACTGGCTGCCGAATGTCAGCGGCGCGGCGCCGACGTGCAGCTCATAGCCGGACCGGTAAGCCTGGCCACTCCCGCCGGGGTGACAAGGACCGATGTGGAGAGCTGCTCAGAGATGCATGAGGCCGCCCTGCGCCTCTTCGGCCAGGCCGATGCCGCCATTCTGTGCGCCGCCGTTGCCGACTACCGTCCGTCGGAGCAGAGCGACACCAAGATAAAGCGCAAGGGTGCCATCACCCTGGAGCTGACTCCCAACCCCGACATAGCCCGCGACTTGGGCCTGCAGAAGCGCAGCGACCAGGTGATGGTAGGTTTTGCCTTAGAGACCAATGCCGAGGAGCAGCATGCGCTGGAGAAATTGGAGAAGAAGAACCTTGACCTCATCGTGCTGAACAGTCTGCGCAACGAAGGCACCTGTTTCCGCTCCGACGACAACCAGATAGTGATATACAGCCGCGAGGGCAAGCAAGCCTATGGCAAGAAGCCGAAGAGCGAAGTGGCCGCCGACATTGTCGACGCCATGGTGCGGGAGCTTCAGAAGAAGTGAAACAAGGAAAAGCGTAAAAAACCTATAATAATGAAAGCCAACGAACAAACCAACCAGCAGATAGACCGTGCTTTACGCAAGATAGCACAGAAGTTTCCCATGACCGAGGACATCTCGAACCTGACCGACATCCACCTCCGTGTGACGCAGGAAAGCGGTGAGATGGTAGCCTTCGACGATGAGGAGAACGAGATAACGCGTGTGGTGATAGAGCCTTGGATAGACAACAAAGACCCGCAGTTCTACGAAGACATCACTCCTGTGCTGCGCAAGAGTTTGGAGCGCAACCATGAGATGATAGACAACATGGGCATTCTGAAGCCGTTCAGCTTTGTGCTGGAAAACGATGAGAAAGAGATTCTGGCAGAGCTGTATCTGGCCGACGACGACACCGTGATTATCAGCGGCGAACTGATGGAAGGTTTGGACCAGGAATTGGACAACTTTTTGGAGAAACTGATGGAGGACGAGGAATAAACCCCGTCCTCCATCAGACTTTTTTGCCCCACAGGGCGATGAATGTAATATAGAGGCCTATAATTTCACCTTTACCACAGTACCTTTACTTTCGTTGCTCATGCGGTCGAGCGCGGTGACCACATACCAGCATGGCGTCTTCCCATTTTTATAGGGCAGCGGATAGAAAGTATCTTCCGTAATAGCCACGATGTGCGACGGGTCGGCCAGGTTGATTTTCTTGTCACTGTCGAACCGGTAGACCACATACTTGTAAGCCGCGTCGTCCCATGACTTACCCTTTGGTGCCTTCCAGAAGAGCATATAGCCGTCGGAGGTCCACACTCCCTTCAGTTTTTTAGGATGCTTGGGCGCCTTTTCGTCGATAAAGGGCATCAGCGGCTGTAGAGCCGGCCGGCGCCAGTAGTTGTTGCGCAGGCTGGTTCCATAGTTGCCCACATTGTCGACGGCCGCCTTGGCATACCACAGCACGGTGCCCTGCACATTCTTCATCTGCCGGTGAAGCTTCATTTTGGCATCGAGCTGATGCTGTCCGGGGCGGTCGGGGTCGTCGTATTTCACGGTGCGTTCCACATCCTCGCCGATATAGAGCGGCCGTTGTGCGGCATAATCGTTCCACCATTTGATGAGCGTCTTGTAGTCGGCGGTGGGATGTCCTATCTGCCAATAGAGCTGCGGTACACAATAGTCTATCCACCCCTGCTGTGCCCAGAGCACCACGTCGGCATAGAGGTCGTCGTAGTTTTGCAGTCCCTTGGTGCGGCTGCCGGAGGCATCGCCGCTGCCGTTACGGAAGATGCCGAAGGGCGACACGCCGAACTTGACCCAAGGCTTGCACTTATGAATGGTTTCTCCCAACTGCTGAATGAAACGGTTCACATTATCGCGCCGCCAGTCGGCCAGGCTTCCCGCCCTTCCACCATAGCGGCGGTATTCAGCAGCATCGTCTATTACCTCGCCGGCTGCGGGATAGGGATAGAAATAGTCGTCAATATGCAGTCCGTCGACATCATAACGGCTGACGATGTCGTCGACCACCCTGCAGATATAGTCGCAGTTCTCCGGCTGTCCCGGATTGAGGATGTACTGTCCGTCGTAAGGGAATACACAGCCCGGTTTTCTCACTGCGATGTGGTTGGAGGCCAGCTGATGTGTGGTTTTGGTCTTTGCCCTGTAGGGATTGATCCACGCATGTAGTTCCATACCCCGTTTGTGGCACTGGTGTATCATCCACTCGAGCGGATCCCAGTAAGGCGACGGCGCCAGTCCCTGCTGTCCGGTAAGGAAACGGCTCCACGGCTCCAGTTTACTGGCGTAGAGGGCATCACACTCGGGTCTTACTTGGAAGATAATGGCGTTGACACCATCCTTTTGCAGTTCGTCGAGCTGATAAGACAGGGTGCGCTGCATTTCCTGGGTAGACATACCGAGAAACTGTCCGTTCACACACTGAATCCATGCGCCTCTGAACTCTCTCTTCTGCTGCGAGCTGTCGGCCGTGACAGTCTTGTTGGTATGGCAGGCAGTGAGGAGAAGGAGAATAGGGGTGATTTTCAGGAGTGTAGAAGTGAAGGAGTGAAGGAGTGTAGACATATATTGTTTTGGGAGTGTTGATGATAAAAATAAGGTAAAGAAAAAGAGAACCTGAAGACAAGTTCTCTTTTTCTTTTGCTCTTATCTTGATGTTAGAAGAAGAGGTATCTGTTGTCGGTCACGTGAGCATTGTTCACGAGCTCGTTGAACACCATGCGGGAGAACATCGACATGTAACCCTGAGCCGCCTTGTTCTCATAGCTCTTGACGTCGAAGGCACCCTCGAGCTTTCTGCGGTCGGTAACCTGAAACACATACACGCCCTGGTTGCCCTTCACAGGATGAGCGGAGAACTTGCCCTTCTCGGTAGCGCAGACAGCACCGCTGAGTGCGGGCTCCTGAGCCTGAACCTCGGAGATGAAGGCAGGCGAAGCGAAGGTGATTTGCTTCACCTCAGCCACCTTGGCACCCTTAGCCTTGGCATCGTTGATGCTCTTCAGTCCGTTGGCCTTGGCCATGAGCATCTCAGCCTTCTTGTCGCGCATCACTTCCTGCTCCACATAGTTCTTCACATCCTCATTGGAGAGAGGCATGTAGCCCTTGGGATAGATATCGGTGAGCACGATGGCGATGAGTTCATCACGGTTCTGTCCGGTGGTGAACACCTGTGACACATCACCCTTCTCGGCGGCGAACACCCATCTGAGTGCCTCGCGCGAGTTGACGAGTCCGGGAATCTCACCCTGTGAGGTGGTCACGTTCTTAGCGTCGCGCACCTGGAAGCCCGACTTGGGAGCGTTCTGCTCGAACGACTCGGCGCTCTGGTTGGCAGCGACAAACTGGTTGAACTTATTGGTAATCTCGTTGGAGGTCTCGGTAGAGTAAGCGATGTTGCGTTTCACCACAGCCACGTCGTACTTGGTGGTCATGGCCTTGCGGTCGCAGATCTGGAGGATAACGTTGCCCTGCACCATGGCGATGTTTGAGGTCTCGCCCACGAGCTGGGTGTTCATAGCGTTGTATACAGCACGGTCATCGGCCGAGAGGTTGGCGGCACGCTCATACATGGAAGTGGTGAGCCACTGCTTCTCTCCGTTCTGTCCGTACACTTTTGCTATAGCCTCGAAGTCGCCGCCGGCCTTCACTGCATTGAGCACACTGTCGGCTCTGGTCTTGGTCTCGTCGGCAGTCTTACCGCCCACGATAATCATGCGATACTGAATAGAGTCGGGCAAGGAATTCTTGGCCAGCAGTTTAATCACGTTCAAGGTGTTGTCGAGTGTGCTCTCCACGGGACCTACGGTAGCGCCCACGGCCAGCGAGTCAATCTGGCGGGCCACGTCAGGTGTGAAAGCATTCTTGGTGACAGGCACACCGAGATAGCTCACGTTCGACTTGCTCTCACGCACCACCTGCTCGGCGTTGTCGGTAGTCTTGAGCTGTTCGGCCACTTTATTGAGTTCCTTGGTGAGTTCGGCACGGTCGGCGGCAGAAGCCACTTTCTTCACCTGCACGAACTTGATGGCTCTGATTTCCTCATTGATGCGGAAAATCTCCTTGCGCTCCTTGTACTTAGCCTCGAGGTCGGCATCGGTCACCTTCACATCCTTGTCGTTGATGCTCTTGTAGTCGAAATAAGCGAGCTGGATGTCGCTCTCCTGCTTCTCTGCGTCGAAGTTGAACTTAGCCTCTACGGGGTTGGAGAGGATGCACGACGACATGAGCGTCTGGTACTTCTGGGCGAGGAGCTGCTGGCGGAGCTGCTTCTCCTTGAAGAGGAAGAACTTATAGAGTTTGTTGTATTGCTCAGCGGTCTGCGGGTTGGAACCATACTGGGTTTTGCCCTCGGTCATGAATTTCTGATAGCTGAATACGTCGAAGCGTCCGGTCTGCTGGTTGGCGAACTCGGGGTTGACGTTGGCCATTTCCATGAGCACCTGGTTGGTACCCTGCTTCATCACGTTCTGAATTTCCTCTTTCGTGACGGTGAGGCCCAGTTTTGCTGCCTCGTTCTCAATGATTTTGTTTTGCACGAAGTTTTGCCAAGCGGCTTCTCTGAGCTGATCGTCAGAGGCTTGGGGAGCGGTTATTTTTGTGCACTCCACGAACTCCTCCAGATAGGTCTGATAATCCTGAGCATTGATTTTCTCACCTACCACTTCGCCTACGCGGTTGCTCCTGTTTCTACTTGTTGTCTCGCAGGAGCGGAACATGTCGCCGGCGATAAATCCAAAGAGGCCCAGACCGATAACACCGATCAGGAAGGGTCCCCAGCTTCTAATTTTTCCTATTGCTGCCATTACAGTTGTTTATATAAATTTTTAGTTTTAAACTCTCATTTACTGCTTTTTATGCGTGGAAGAGTCGCTGCAGTTGCGTTTCTATCCAAAAAGCGTACAAAATTACAAAGAAAAAGGCAAAACGCCCAAATTTTCAGTTGAAAAAACCTATTACTCGTCTACTTTTAGTCTTACGAGTTCGATTTTTGTCATCGTATTGCGTATTATCTTGAATTCGAAGCGTCCAATCTTTACCACCTCGTTGAGTTTTGGGAAACTCTGGTAGTAGTGCAGGATGAGTCCTCCCACTGTCATATACTCATCGCTTTCAGGCAGGTCGAGTTGGAACATTTCGTTCACTTTGTCTATTTCGAGTCGAGCGGAGAGCAGGTATTCGCCATTTTCGGTCTGTTTGGCCACATAGTGCGTGGTATCATGCTCATCCTCGATGTCGCCGAATATCTCCTCAACGATATCCTCGAGCGATACGATGCCGCTGGTTCCGCCGAACTCATCGATGACCACGCCAAGACTCTTCTTCTGCTGAAGGAAAATCTTGAGCATTTTGTGTGCAGCCATGGTTTCAGGCACGAAGGGCATGGTTCTGACGCTGTTTCTCCACTCTTCGGGCCGTTTGAACATTTCGGAACTGTGAATATAACCTATGATATGGTCAATATCCTCCTGGTAGACCACTATTTTGGAGTGTCCGCTCTCTATGAACCGTGTTTTTAGCTGTTCGATGTCGATATCCTCCGGCACGGCCACGATTTCGGTGCGCGGTTTCATGCAGTCGCGCACCTTGAGTTCGGAGAAGTCGAGTGCATTTTGGAATATTTTCACCTCGTCGTCGATATCAGAGCCCTTCGGTGCATTCTCGATGCTGCTCTGCAGCAGAAAGTCGAGGTCAACCTTGCTGAAGGAGCCGTCGCTGCCGCCGTCGTCCATTTTCACTCCCATCAGCCGAAGCAACACCCTGGAGAGAAAAGTGGCGAAACGCGAGATGGGCCACAGCACCACGTAGATACAGAATGCCGGCACGGCAAAGAAGCGGAGCAGTCGGTTGGGGTGGCTTTTGAAGAGCGTCTTGGGCAGGAACTCGCCGGTGAAGAGCACGATGAGAGTGGACAGTATGGTGTCGGCCGGCACGGTAAATCCCGGCGACATGCCCTTGAAGATGGTATTGTCGAAGAATTGTGCGATGAGAATACCATAGATGACGAGTGCTATGTTGTTGCCCACCAGCATAGTGCTCACGAAGTTGTTGGGATGGTTGTAGAAGACAGAGAGACAGCGCTGTGTAAGGCTGTTTTTCTCTTTTTCCATCTCCGCGAGCATTCTGTTGCTGGCCACGAAGGCAATCTCCATGCCCGAGAAGAAGGCGGAGAAGGCCATGGTGACAAGAATGCCTATGATAAGCGATATCGACATAAGTTGCGTGGTAGGATAAGATGTTTATTGCGTCGGGGCCGTATTGTGCGTTCTCGAGGGCGAGGCCGGTCTTCTTCCCCGCATGAGCGCGAGCGAGTCGTCGTTTTCCTTTTTGTCCGACTCCTTGTCGCCGATATCCCCTTTCATAAACGAGCCCTTGGTGTAGGAGACATCATACTTGGTCATGTTCTCATTGCTTCTGAAGCGGTTGCCCTGGAGTTCCCTTTCTTCGGTGATGAGGTGCGAGTAGCGGTTGGAGTAGACCTCGCGGTTGCGCTCGTCCCAAAAGAGTTCCTCGCTGCTGAAGCGTAGACCGTTTTTGGTGAATATTTTCACGCGTCCGCGTAGTTCCCACAGATGGTCGGTGTCGTAATAGTAGGCCGTGTCGGCCTGAATGTACGACTCCACGTGGAGTGTCTGGTCGAACTGTTCGAGGAAGATGCCTTTTTCGAAGACCCATCTGGAAGGCTGTTTCACCATATTGACCTCCCATTTCTCCGTCACGATGCGGTACTTGATGACGCCCGAGTCGGAGATGAGTGTATTGACCCCATAGGTGACCATCATGGGCAGAGAGTCGCGCGGATTGACGGCCGGTGCGGTATGTTCTTTCTCTTCGGAGCAGGCCGCCATCATGACGGCCAGTGTCAACGTGGCGAGAAGGAGCAGCCCATGGAGGGAATATGGTTTTGCAGGAAGCATGCCTACTCCACTTTCCATTTCATGAACCACCTCTCGTTGAAGGTGAGTCCGATGGTGATGCGGAAGGTATTCTCGGTGAGCATGCCCTTTCCGCTGGTGCGCACCCACTGTCCGCTGAGGTTGAGAATGGAGCGGTTGTTCCACTGGTTGATGACGGGGAAGCTCACACCGGCGCTGACGCCCAGTTCCTTGGGTCCGTCGGCTCCGTTAATATTTAAATAAGGTGTAGTATAACTGGCGCCCGCCTTGAAGCGCATGCTGCTGAAGAATCTTCTCGACTGCGGGTTGCGGCAGTACTCGCCGCCCACGGTAATTTTCTTGACATCCTTGAAATAGCCTTTCTGCAGTTCATAGGAAGGCTGGTTGTTTTTCTCCACATCCACGGGGAATTCCGTGTCGGCCCATTTCTGGAGGGAGAAGTCAGCACCGAATCGGATGCGTTTCTCATAGTCGACGAGGAATCCTGCACCGAAGGTGGTGGGCAGTTCGAGTCCGTCTTTCACAACGAAGCGTGTGGTATCGCTCACCGAAGTCTGCGAGTTGCGCGAGATGACCTCGTAGCTGGGGTCGGCGTTGATTTTATGGCCGTAGCCGTAGGTAGCGCCGAGTGTGAGCGAGGTTTTCTTTCCCAGTTTGAAGGAAAGCTGCATACCAGCGTCGAGTTTGTAGTTGGCCACATCCACCGAATAATATTTGGAGAGTGTGTTCACGTAAGCGTCACTGTAGCTATTGACCACCGACCGGTCATAGTCGCCCCAGAGATAAGAGCCGTTCACACCGATGGAGAACCCTCTGAACGGTTCCCATCCGAAACCCAGGTACGCCTGATGCAGGCCGCCGCTGCCCGAATAGGTATTGGTATAGGTAGTGTTGTTGACATCGCCCACATTCTGTGTGCTGGAGTAATTGTAGCCCACATTGGAGAAAGGCATCACACCGAAGCTCACGCCGAGATGGGGCAAGGCTCTGAAAGCCGCCACGGCATACTCGAAGTTGGCATTCCGTGCGTTTTTCTTGAGTCCGTTCTCATCAAAAGCGGTGAGCTGCCCGGCCACACCGGCATCGAAGATGAAGGTAAGCGAGTCGGCGGTGGCATAAGAGGCCGGGTTGAGGTAGTTGACCTGGTTGCCGTCTCTGAATCCGAGGGCGAGTCCGTTCATGCCCCTGTTGAATCCTGTCGACTGGTCGGAGAGTTTGCCAAATCCATATTGGCTATACGGTGAATTGGTGCCGCTCTGTGCCGAAACGGCCACTGCGGCGGCCACCATGCAAACCGTGAGGATAAATTTTCTCATGTCAAGTTGAAAAAAAGAATCTACTTTTTTATATCAAGGTGCAAAATTATTGAAAAAAAACGAAACAGTGGCACGATTTAACATATTTATCGCGCAGATTCATTTTTTTAGATTAATTTTGCACCCGTGAAAACATTGAAGGCCCGTTCGTTCGAAATGCAGCTGCTTCTCCTGCTCATAGTGGCGGGAGGAGGCGAGGCACGTGGTGCCGTCGCCGACTCGGTGCGTATGAGCCTGCTCACCTGCAGTCCGCATGAGGAGATATACAGTCTGTACGGACACAGCGCCCTGCGCGTGCAGAACGCCCTGACGGGTCAGGACCTTGTGGTGAACTATGGTGTTTTCAATTTCCATAAGCCCCACTTCGTGCTCCGCTTCGTGTTCGGTCTGACCGACTATGAGATGGGCGTGACGCCGATGACCAACTTCCTTTACGAGTACAGTTACTACCACAGCGGTGTGACCGAGCAGGAGATCAACCTGAGCGGTGCCGAGAAGGAAGCCATTCTTCGCGCGCTCGACGAGAATGCCCTGCCGGAGAATGTGGTGTACCGCTACAACTATTTCTACGACAACTGCACCACGCGGGCCCGCGACATGCTGACCAATCATCTGCAGGGCAAGGTGGTGTATGCCTCTCCTGCCGACAGCACGCTCACCTACCGCGACATGGTGCACCAGTGCACGGCGGGCCATTTGTGGATGCAGACCGGTATCGACCTGCTGCTGGGCATCGGTGCCGACCGTGTGCTCACGGCCCGTGAGCAACAGTTTCTACCAGCCTTCCTGATGCGCGACTTCAGCCAGGCGAAGATAGTGGGCACCGACGGCAGCGTGCGTCCCCTTGTGGCCCGCACCACCACCCTGCTGGAGCCCGGCGAGCAGGTGCGCGGCAAGGAGTTTCCCCTGTCGCCGCTGGCAACGTTCGGTCTGTTTTTCGTGCTCACGGTGGCCATTACAGTGACCGAGTTTTTCAGCCGCAAAGTGCTCTATCTTTACGACCTGCTGCTGATGCTGCTCACCGGTTTGGCCGGCATTCTGATTTTTTCAATGATTTTCTCGCAGCACCCCACAGTGCGGGTAAATCTCCACCTACTTTTACTCAATCCTCTACCCCTTTTCTTTCTGTATCCAGCCATCAGGCGGGAACGCGACAGACAGTCGCACTGCTGGTGGAATCTCTCTGCCGCACTCGCCGTATTGTACATTATAGGCGGATTTTTCCAGTGTTATCCGCCGTCCATGTACTTTTTGGCATCATCTTTGCTGTTGAGGGATATCACCCGCCGCTGGCTGTTGCGCCGTTCTTCCGCCGCTGAAGGCCGGAAAAAGTAGGCGTTGCGCCCCAAATCAAGCAGAAAGGGACCGCTCTGACATGAAAAAGCGGTAAAAAAGAGATTATTACGGAAATAATCCTTACCTTTGCATGATGATTCAACAATAACCGTTCAGAAAGAAGAAAAAACAAAAACAAAGACAAATATATGAGTTTTATCAACGTACTGCAATCCATTTTCGGCAACAAGTCGGGTCGTGACATGAAACTGATCCAGCCGATTGTGGAGAAAGTGAAAGCCGCGTATCCCGAGATACAGGCATTGGACAACGACGCCCTGCGCGCCAAGACAAAAGAGATACAGCGCTATGTGCAGGATTCGGCCAAGGAACAGAAACAGAAAGTAGTGGACCTGAAAGCCACCATCGAAGAGACGCCCATCGACGAGCGTGAGACCATCTTCAACCAAGTGGACAAGATAGAGAAAGAGATTCTCGAGATTTACGAGCGCGCTTTGGACGAGGTGCTTCCCGTGGCCTTCAGCATTGTGAAGGAGACCGCCCGCCGCTTTGCCGAGAACGAGGAAGTGGTGGTGACAGCCAACGACTTCGACCGCGAGTTGGCCGCCACGAAAGACTTTGTGCGCATAGAGGGCGACAAGGCCATATACCAGAATCACTGGATGGCCGGCGGCAACGACCTGAAGTGGGACATGGTGCACTACGATGTGCAGCTCTTCGGCGGTGCCGTGCTGCACCAGGGCAAGATAGCCGAGATGGCCACGGGTGAGGGTAAGACCCTTGTTGCCACGCTGCCCGTCTTTCTGAATGCCCTGACCGGCAACGGTGTTCACGTGGTGACGGTGAACGACTACCTGGCCAAGCGTGATGCCGAGTGGATGGGACCGCTCTATATGTTCAACGGTCTGTCGGTAGACTGTATCGACAAGCACCGCCCCAACTCGGCCGAGCGCCGCAAGGCCTATCAGGCCGACATCACCTTCGGTACGAACAACGAGTTCGGTTTCGACTATCTGCGCGACAACATGGCCATCTCACCCAACGACCTGGTACAGCGTGCGCACAACTACGCCATTGTCGATGAGGTCGACTCAGTGCTCATCGACGATGCCCGTACGCCGCTCATCATCTCCGGTCCTGTGGAGCGCGGCGACGACCAGATGTTCGAGGAGTTCCAGCCGCTGGTGGAGAAACTGGTGGGTGTGCAGCGCCGTCTGGCCACCGACTATCTGGCCGAGGCCCGCCAGAAGATCAACGAGGGCCGTGAGAAGAACGACCAGAAGATGGTGACCGAAGGTTTCCTTTCACTGTTCCGCTCACACAAAGCCCTTCCCAAGAACAAGGCCCTTATCAAATACCTCTCCGAAGACGGCATCAAGAGCGGTCTTCTGAAGACTGAGGAAGAATACATGCAGAACAACAACCGCCGCATGCCCGAGGCCGTGGCTCCCCTCTACTTTGTGGTGGAGGAAAAGCTGAACTCAGTAGACCTGACCGACAAGGGTACGGAGTGGCTTGCCAAGCAAGTGAACGACCCCGAGCTCTTCGTGCTGCCCGATATCACCACCCTGCTCTCCGAGCTGGAGGCCCAGACCGGTCTGAGCGACGAGGAGCGTTTGGAGAAAAAAGACCAGCTGATGGCCCACTATGCTGTGCAGAGCGAGCGTGTGCACACCCTGCAGCAGCTGCTCAAAGCCTACACCATGTTCAACAAGGACGACGAGTATGTGGTGATAGACAATGAAGTGAAGATTGTAGACGAGCAGACAGGCCGTATCATGGAAGGCCGCCGCTGGAGCGACGGTCTGCACCAGGCCGTGGAGGCCAAGGAGCACGTGAAGGTGGAAGCCGCCACCCAGACCTTCGCCACCATCACCCTGCAGAACTACTTCCGCATGTACCACAAGTTGGCCGGCATGACGGGTACCGCCGTCACCGAGGCCGGTGAGTTTTGGGACATCTACAAGCTCGATGTGGTGGAGATACCCACCAACCGCCCCGTAATACGCAACGACATGAACGACCGTGTGTACAAGACCCAGCGCGAGAAGTTCAATGCCGTGATTGAAGAGATAGAGAAGATGCGCAACAGCGGCCGTCCCTGCCTGGTGGGTACCACCTCGGTGGAGATCAGCGAGCTGCTCTCGCGTATGCTCCGTCTGCGCAACATTCCCCATAACGTACTGAACGCCAAACTGCACCAGCGTGAGGCCGACATCGTGGCCCAAGCCGGCCGCAGCGCCATGGGCTCGTCGTGGATAGCCCCCGACGGCCGTGCCTTCTGCGACAAGCTCTCCGCCACCCGCTACACCGAGGCGCTGAAGGAGAACGACAAGAAATATGCCGATGTCACCATCAACGACGTGCGCGAGGAGCAGCGCATGCTCGGCGCCGTGACCATTGCCACCAACATGGCCGGCCGTGGTACCGATATCAAGCTCACCCCCGAGGTGAAGGCTGCCGGCGGTCTGGCCATCATCGGCACGGAGCGCCATGAGAGCCGCCGTGTGGACCGTCAGCTCCGCGGCCGTGCCGGCCGTCAGGGCGACCCCGGCTCGTCGGTTTTCTTCGTATCACTCGAAGACAAGCTGATGCGTCTGTTCGGTTCCGAGCGCATCGCCAAGGTGATGGACCGTTTCGGCATCCAGGAGGGCGAGGTGATAGAGGCCAAGATGGTGAACCGCAGCATCGAGAACGCTCAGAAGAAGGTAGAGGAGAACCACTTCGGTGTGCGTAAGCGCCTGCTCGAATACGACGATGTGATGAACAAGCAGCGCACCGTGATTTACGAGAAGCGCCGCCACGCCCTTATGGGCGAGCGCATCGGCATGGACGTGGCCAATGTGTTCTGGGACCGTGTGGTGAACATTATCGAGAACAACGACTATGTGGGTTGCAAGGAGATGTTCCTCAAAGTGCTGGCCATGGAGTGCCCGTTCACCGAACAGGAGTTCATGGAGACCAGCCGCGAGAAGCTCGAGGACATGAGCTACGACAAGGTGATGGAAGCTTTCCAGCGCCGCACCGAGCGCATCCAGACCACCGCCTGGCCCATCATCAAGCGAGTGTTTGAGGAGCAGGGCCAGGTATACGAGCGCATCGTGGTGCCCATCACCGACGGCAAGCGCATTCTGAACATCCCCTGCGACCTGCGCGAGGCCTACGAGACCGAGTGCAAGTCGATTGTGAAACAGTTTGAGAAGGTCATCTCTCTGCACAACATCGACGAGGGCTGGAAAGAGAACCTCCGTCTGCTCGACGAGCTGAAGCACAGCGTGCAGAACGCCTCATACGAGCAGAAAGACCCGCTCCTCATCTTCAAACTGGAGAGTGTGAAGCTGTTCGACAACATGGTGGACGACATGAACGACAGCATAGCCGGCACACTGAGCCGCGGCCAGATACCTGAGATGGCTCCCGAGCAGCGTGTGCAGGAAGCCGCCCCCGAGGCCCACAGCCAGCGCTACCAGGAGAGCAAGGGCGATGAGTTGGTGGACCAGAACCAGCAGGCAGCCGCCCAGCAGGACACCCGCGAGACGGCCCAGCCGCAGCGTCGCCAGCCCATCACGAGAGACAAGCTTCCCGGCCGCAATGATCTCTGTCCGTGCGGCAGCGGCAAGAAGTTCAAGAACTGCCACGGCCGTGGTCTTGTATAACCGCTAACCATCCTACCCCATGAAAATAGACGTCAGCACCCTGAAAAAGAACTTCGGCGAGAAGACCGCCGTAGACATCAGCACCTACCACGTGGGCGACGGCGAACTGGTGGGCCTTGTGGGCAACAACGGCGCCGGCAAGACCACCTTCTTCCGCCTGATGCTCGACCTGCTGAAAGCCGACGACGGCGAGGTGGCCTTCACCTTCACGCACCGCGACGGCGACACTGCACAGGAGGAACGTATCCTGCCGGCCCAGTCGGAAGACTGGAAGGCGTACACCGGCTCCTATATCGACGAGGGTTTCCTCATCGACTTCCTGACCCCGGAAGAGTATTTCGCCTTCATCGGCAAGCTGAACGGTATGGACAAGGCAGCCACCGAGGAGCGTCTGCAGGCCTTCACCGAGCTTATGGCCGGTGAGATTCTGGACCAGAAGAAGCTGATACGCGACTTCTCGGCGGGCAACAAGCAGAAAATAGGCATTATTGCCGCCCTGTTCAACAAGCCCGACCTGCTGATACTCGACGAGCCATTCAACTTCCTGGACCCAAGCAGCCAGCATGTGCTGAAACGCCTGCTCATGGACTACAATGCCGAGACGGGCGCCACCATCATCATCAGCAGCCACAACCTGGCTCACACCATCGACATCAGCCAGCGCATCACGCTGCTGGAGCACGGTGTGATTGTGAAAGACCTGGGCAATGAGAACCATGCCGCCGAGCAGGAGCTCATCGACTACTTTGGAGAATAATACTCCGACACCCTATAGAAAAAGCCGCTCACAAATGAGCGGCTTTTTCTATAGGGCTGTTCATTATTTAACCCAAATCGGTCATTAGGCCGACAATCTTTATGTTCTTATGTTTTTTCAGTCTATTGAATGCCATTCCTGCATTTCTTTTGGCACCTTGCACACCACAATCTGCCTAAAACAAATACAGTACTGACATCAATCCTAATGACCGATTCGGGTTTAATTTCGGACAATGTTTGCAAATTTGTAGAAAAATCATTATTTTTGCCAAAACAAGTAATGGATATGGAAGAAAGATACATCAATCCCTTTACGGACTTCGGTTTCAAGCGGCTTTTCGGCACAGAGATGAACAAAGAGCTGCTCATCAGTTTTCTTAACTCTTTGCTTAACGGGCATGAGGAGATAACCGACATCCGGTACCGCAACACCGAGCAGCTCGGTGCGTTAGAACAGGACAGAAAGCCGTTTTCGACGTGTACTGTGAAAACAAAGAGGGCGAGAAATTCATCGTGGAGATGCAGAAGGCCGAACAGAACTATTTCAAGGACCGCAGCATCTATTATGCCACCTTCCCTATCCGCGAACAGGCCAAACGTGGCGACTGGGATTTCCAGCTCAAGGGCGTCTACACCGTAGGTATTCTGAATTTTGTATTCCCCGATGATGAATACGCATCCGACTGCATGCATCACGAAGTGAAACTGATGGATGTAGACGACAAGCACATCTTCTATGACAAGCTTACCTTTATCTATCTAGAGATGCCAAAGTTCAACAAGACAGAATCCGAATTGGAAAACATGATGGACAAATGGCTTTATGTGCTACGCAATCTATCCCGTCTGATGGAAAGGCCTGCAGCCCTTCAGGAACGGGTGTTCAAACGGCTTTTCGAACAAGCAGAGATTGCCCGTCTCAGTCCGGTTGAGCTTCGCAGTTACGAGGAGAGCATGAAGGTGTATCGAGACATTACCAATGTAGTGAATACAGCTGAGCAGAAAGGCCATAAGCGAGGACTTGCCGAAGGCATGGCGCAGGGCATTGAGAAAGGCATGGCACAGGGCATTGAGAAAGGAGAGCGGATTATGCAGGCAGAGATTGCCCGTCAGATGAAGGATTCCGGCATGGATGTCCGTCAGATTTCCCGGTTCACGGGTCTTACGATTGAAGAGGTTGAAAGCCTTTGAAGCCTTCGGTTGATGAGTGAAGGAATAAAACCCACCCATTATTCTTCTTAATTGCTGGAAAATGCTTACCTTTGTGTCAAAGAAAACGACATAGGGATTGTTATGAAAACGAGAGTAAACCTATTATTTACTTTTTTACTTCTTTCCATGTGCTGTGCCGCCCAGACGGCCAACGAGCGCCAGGCCCGCCAGATGTTCGACGACATCTACCACAAGGTGTTCGGCAGCGAAGGCGCCACCCTGCACTATGCGGTCAACATCATCGGTCTTTACAAGACCGAAGGCACCATCTGGTACAAAGGCAAGAAGAGCAAATTCATCGACGAGAAGTACGATGCCTACAACGACGGTGTGAACTACTGGCGTGCCGAGCGCAAGAAAAAGGAAGTGCTTGTATACAGCATGAACGATGAAGACCGCGACAAATACGCCTCGAAATTCAAGTTTGAGCCCGACAACTACCGCTACAGCATCAGCCGCGACGACAAGGGCTACTGGATTACGCTCACGGCCAAGAAAGGCGTGAAGGGCATCAAGGAGGCCATTGTGCTGCTCGACCTGAAGCACCGCCATCCGCAGAGCATCCGCCTCAAGGTAGGCATCTTCCACACCACCATCAAGATTACCAATTTCCGGACAGGCGGCATCTCCGACCAGCTCTTTGTGTTCGACAAGCGCCGCTATGCCGACTACACCCTGGTGGACAAGCGGAAAAAGAGCTGAGCGTCCTCCTGAGCTGACAAGGAAATCCATTCATCCACCCCATAAAAAGATAAAACTATGAAAAAGAATCTGCTTATTGGCATTCTGGCCGCACTGCTGATTTGTATTTGCTGTTTCTGCGTCCTGACCCGCATCAGCCAGAAAAACGAGACCGAACCCGAAAGAGCCAGCGTGGCTTTCGAAGATGTGCTTACCACCCGCCGCAGCGTGCGCAGCTACGATGCCACGAAGAAGATAAGCGAGGCAGAAGTGCGCGAGCTGTTGACAGCCGTGCAGGAAGCCCCCTCCTGGGCCAACCAGCAGCCCACTAAATACTATGTGGCCATGAGCGAGGAGAAAGTGGCCGCCGTGCAGGAGCTGGTAGGTCCGAACAACAAGAAGAACATTGCCGGTGCCCCTGTGCTGATAGTGAGCACCTACGAGAAGGGCAAATCCGGTTTCTTCCAAGACAAGCAGACCAACGAGATAGGCGACGGCTGGGGTGCCTACGACAACGGTCTGAGCAACTGCTATTTGATTCTGCAAGCCCGCGCCATGGGTTTCGACACCCTCATCATGGGCATGCGCGACGCCGATGCCCTGCGCACCCTTTTCGACATACCCGGGAATGAGGAGGTGATGGCCGTGATTTCCCTCGGCTACAGAGCCGACGAGCCGCGCACTCCGCAGCACCGTCCGTTCGACGAAGTGGTGAAATTCTTCTAAACTCCCCACCCTATGCGGCACAGCCCCCATTTAAGACTTCTGCACAGGCTGAGCCTCCTCGGCGTGGCCGCCGTGTTGTATTTATTGCCCTGCGGAGCCCAGACCGCGGCCGATTCCCTGGCCATTGTGCACGCCCAATGGCAGACAAAGGAAGTGGCACCTGGGGTGACGGACAAAACCTGCTCCTTCGCCAACCTCTACGGTGGAGCGCAGTATGTGAGTCTTGTAGAGATAAGCGGGCGCTATACAGCCGGAATCGGTGTATCGGCAGAGATGAAGCCGCTGAGCCTCCTGGCCGGCAGCCGAAAGGCTGTAGCCGCCATCAACGGCTCCTATTATGACATGGGCAACGGCCACTCGGTGTGCTTTCTGAAAGAAGGCGGCACGGTGATGGGCACCACCACCGAGCAGGAGTTTGCGATTCGTGTTACGGGAGCCGTGCGCGTCACCCGTAACGGGCGGGTAAAACTGCAACCTTGGTCGGCCGCAAAGGAACAGCGCTTCAAGAAGAAACGCGGTGCACTGCTGGCCTCCGGTCCGCTGATGCTCAGAAAAGGGCGCTACGCCGACTGGAGCCAATGCGATGAAGATTTCATTCGGACCAAGCACCCCCGCAGCGCCCTTGCCGTGACGGCCGACAAGCGCCTGCTGCTCCTCACCGTCGACGGCCGTGCTGAGGGCCATGCCACCGGTGTGAGCATCACCGAACTGGCCCATCTGCTGAAAATAATGGGAGCCCGCGACGCCCTCAATTTGGACGGCGGAGGCTCCACCATGTTATATCTGGGCGGTGAGATTCTGAACCACCCGTGCGACAACCATCAGTTCGACCACGAGGGCGAACGCAGCATACCCAACTTTATCTTTATCCGTTAGGCGCTACTTCTTTCTCAGTGTCTCCACGATACGGGCCAACTGGTTGGGTATACGTATCTGCTGCGGACATTTAGAGAGACACACCTCGCAGTCCTGGCAACTGTAAGCCCACGACTTCGGGTCGGCCAGCGCCTTGCTGTAGCCGTCGTAGAACTGCTGCTTGCGCTGTGCGAAATCGGCCGCGGTGCGGTCGGGCAGCGGAATGATTTTCTGGTTCACCGCCTCGTTGTAATAGGCGAAGTTGCCGGGAATATTGACCCCGAAGGAGCACGGCATACAATACTCGCAGGTGGTGCACGGAATGGTGGGCACGCCCGCTATTTTGTCGGCCACTTTTTCAAGCAGTGCATATTCCGCCTCTGTGCAGGGGTCGAGCGGCGAGAATGTCTGCACATTCTCCACCACATGATCCATCCGGTTCATACCACTCAGCGCGGTAAGCACATTGGGGTGCGAGCCCACCCACCGGAATGCCCATCGCGCCGCACTGTCGTCGGGCCGCACCGCCTTGAGCTGCTGCTGCACCTCGTCGTTCACCCTTGCGAGGGCTCCTCCGCGCAGCGGTTCCATGATGACGCACTGCACCCCCGTTTTCTCACATTTGCTGTAGAGATACTCCGCATCGGCGTCACGTTTTCTGCCTCCCGCGGCGTGTCGCCAGTCGAGGTAGTTCATCTGTATCTGCACGAAGTCCCAGTGATAGTCATCCTGGTGGTCGAGCAGCCAGTCGAATGCGCTCACATTGCCGTGATAGGAGAAGCCAAGATGTCTGATACGCCCCGCCTTCCGCTCCTCGAGCAGGAAGTCGAGCAACCGGTTTTTGAAGAAGCGGTCGTTGAGGTTGTCCACCCCTCCGCCTCCGATACTGTGCAGCAGGTAGTAGTCGATATAGTCCACCTTGAGCCGTTCGAAGGAGCGCAGGTACATTTCCTTGGCCGCCTCGAAATCCCAGAACTTGGAATTCTGGTTGGACATTTTGGTGGCGATGAAGAATTTGTCTCTGGGATGGCGTGCCAGCGCATTGCCCGTGAGCACCTCCGACTTTCCCCCCATATACATAGGCGCCGTATCGAAATAGTTCACCCCATGCGCGATGGCATAGTCGACCATGGCGTTCACCTGTTCCTGGTCGTCGGGCAGTCGCATCATGCCGAATCCGAGCAGCGACACCTGTTTTTCTGTGCCGTGCTGGATGCGGTAGGTCATTCGTACAGGCTCCTCCTTACCGTCCTTGACGAAGTAGTTTCTCCCCGCAGGTTTTGCTATGGCGCTGAAGGGTTCCAAGGCCATCATGGCCACGGCCGATCCCGCGCCGAGTCCCAGTCGGCGCAGGAACTCTCTCCGCCCCAGGTTTTTATCTTTTTTTTCTTCCATAAAAAGAACTGATTGAAGGTAAGAATATCATCTCACCACCTCGGCATCCTGTTTGCGGATGAAGAGGAAGTCGTGAACAGTTTTCAGGATATAATACGTTTCGTCCTGGTCGAAATCATCGGCCAGGATGGTGCCGCGCGGCACTTTTCCGAAGAAATAATGCTCCTCATCATCCGCCATCGACTCACGGTATATCGTAGTAAAGTCGGCTTTGGCCACCAGTCGCGGCTTGCCGTTGCCCTTATACCACGTCTGTTTACCCACATACTTGGTATAAACCCATCCTGCGACGTCGCCCACCGACACGCGTGTCCAATTGCCCTGTTCTCCACGATAGATGCCTGTACCCAGTCCGTGTGAGAACGCCCATAGTTTTTCTATCACCTTACCTTTCATGGAAGGCTGTGTGCGCACATTGAGGAAGCCGTCGTCGGAAGTGGCATAAACCACGGTGAACACCTGTTGTGCACATAGTGTGGAGCACAGCATGGCGAGTGCGATAAATGTGAAGAAACGTTTCATCATAATGCAAAAAATAGAATAGGTTAGTGGCGCAAAAATAACGAAAAAAAAGAAGAATTGCAACAAAACGGTCCATAAAAGTAATCAATCGGCAATCGCCTCTTGCACCGAACGAAGAAAAAAGCTACATTTGCATCATGAAGAAAGAGAAGCCCCTGCTGCCCAGGATGGCAGCCACCGCCACCCTGGCACCCCTGCTGGCCCCCTGGCTCACAGTGCAGGCCCAGCCATCGGCAGAACGTGCCGACCGGCGCCCCAACATCATCCTTTTCATGGTCGACGACATGGGCTGGCAAGACACCAGCGTGCCCTTCGGCCCCGAGCGCACCCCGCTCAACGAACGCTACGAGACCCCCAACATGGAACGTCTGGCCAGCGAGGGCATGCTATTCACCCAGGCCTACGCCGCCCCCATCAGTTCGCCGAGCCGCTGCTCGCTGATGACGGGCAGCAATGCCGCCCGCCACCGTGTGACCAACTGGACGTTGCACCGCGACCAGAGCACCGACCTGGACGATGCCGAGGTGAGCACGCCCGACTGGAACTACAATGGCATCAGTCAGGTATCCGGCACCGGCCACACCTTCGTGGGTCGCACGTTTGTAGACCTGCTCCGTGCCAGCGGCTACCACACCATCCATGTGGGCAAGGCCCACTGGGGTGCCATCGACACCCCCGGCGAGCAGCCCGAGCACTTCGGTTTCGAGGTGAACATCGGCGGTCATGCCGCGGGCGGTCCCGCCACCTACCTGAGCGAGCAGCGCTACGGCCACGATGCCCAGGGCCACGCTACTACCCCCATGCACACCCCTCATCTGGAGCGCTACTGGGACACCGGTACCTTTCTGACCGAGGCGCTGACACAGGAAGCGCTGCACGCGCTCGACAAGGCCCGTCGGTATGGCCAGCCCTTCTACCTCTACCTGTCTCACTATGCCGTTCACATCCCCATCGACCGCGACCCCCGCTACTACCAGAAATATCTCGACAGAGGCCTCTCGGCCAAGGAAGCCGCCTACGCCTCGCTGGTGGAAGGCATGGACAAGAGCCTGGGCGACATTCTGGCGTGGCTGGACCGCACCGGCGAGGCCCGCAACACCATTGTGCTCTTCATGAGCGACAACGGCGGCTATGCCACGGGCAGCTACTGGCGCGACGAGCCTCTCTACACCCAGAACGCCCCGCTGCGCTCCGGCAAGGGTTCCCTGCTGGAGGGCGGCATCCGCGAGCCGATGATAGTGCGGTGGCCCGGCCATGTGGCGGCCCGCAGCCGCTGCGACCGCTATGTGATGATAGAAGACTTCTTCCCCACCCTGCTGGAGATGGGCGGCGTGCGCCACTACAAGGTGCCGCAGACGGTAGACGGCAAGAGCTTCCTGCCCCTGCTGCTGCAGCGCGGCGACCCCTCGCGCCACCGCGCACTGATATGGAACTATCCCAACGTATGGGGCAACGAAGGTCCCGGCATCAGTCTGAACTGCGCCATACGCCGCGACCAATGGAAACTGATATACAACTACAAGACCCGCGAGAAAGAGCTCTACGACATAGAGTACGACCTTGGCGAGGCCCACAATCTGGCCGCCGAGCATCCCGATGTGGTGCGCCGGCTGAGCCGTGAGCTGGGCCGCACGCTGCGCCGCATGGACGCCCAGCGCCCCATAGAAAAGGCCAGCGGCAAACCCTGCCCCTGGCCCGATGAATAAATGACTAATTGCTGCTGTGGCAGAGCTCTCACCTCACCACCACCTCGTCGGTGAAGAGCCATCCCCCATATTGTCCGGAGGTAGCCTTGAAGCGGATGTAGCGGGCCTGTGTGCTTCCCTTCCATCCATAGGGCTGTATGAAATACGGTTTCGAGGCATCCACCTCGAAGTTCTGCTCATAGAGCATCTGGTAGTCGGCATCGTCGGCCGATACCGATACGGCCACCGATGCCGGAGAGAAGATTTCCGGTCCGGCGAACTGCATGAAATGGGCCGACACCTCGCTGACGGGTTTCACCTCGCCCAGGTCGATGACCACATCGAAGCGGTTGCGGCTGATGAAGCCCTGCCACCTGCCGTCGGAGAACTGCCAGTTGCCCCTCATTCCGTCGACGAGCGCGTTGTCGCCGCTTGCCTTGTAAGCCTCATGATAGGGTCCTATGTAGCGCACCTTGGCCCCTACGGCCAGATGCTGTATCGGCTGCCTCGACTCCTCGCGCCGCCCCACCTCCTGGTGCAGGTCGAAGGCATGGTAGCCCTTCGCCCTGAGGCCGTCGTTCACGGCCATGGCCCTCAGCCGGAAGTCGGCATACAGTGCTTTCTCCTTGCTCCATCCTATCTCGGCCAGCGCCAGTATGCGCGGATAAATCATAAACTCATACTGCTCAGGTGTGGGAATCATCTCCGTCCACACATTGCCCTGCACCCCCAGGAAAAGTTTCTCGGCCGGCGAGCCCTTCAGCGAGTCGGGCACGGGGTCGTAGCTGTAGACATGCTCCAGGGGGTTGTAGCCTCCGAAAGCTTTGGGCTGTGTCATAGGCGCATCCTGGTAAGAGTCGAGATAGCAGTAGGACCCCGGTGTCATCACCACCTTGTGGCCCATGTGCACCGCCTTGAGTCCTCCCTCAGTGCCCCGCCACGACATCACGGTGGCATTGGGCGCCAGTTTTCCTTCCAGTATCTCGTCCCACCCCAGCAGTTGTCGTCCGTGCGCATTGAGATAGCGCTCTATACGTTCGGTAAGATAACTCTGCAGTTCGGCGGTGGTGCTGAGGTGCTCCTCGCGCATGCGCCGCTGGCAGTCGGGGCAGGTCTCCCACGCCTTTCGCGATGCCTCGTCGCCCCCGATATGGATATACTCAGAGGGAAAGATGTCCATCACCTCGTCGAGGATGTCCTGGAGCACCTGGAAGGTGCGTTCCTTTCCCACGCAGAGGTCGCCGCTGCCGTAGGGTTGTCCGGTGCACGACACCTCGGGCAGTGCGAAACACACCTCCTCGGAGTGTCCCGGCATCTCCACCTCGGGTATCACGGTGATATGCCTTTGTGCGGCATAGGCCACGATGTCGCGCAAGTCCTGTTGCGTATAGAAGCCCCCGTAGCCCTGTCCCGGCTCCGTATACTCCCTTTTTCCGAACACCCACCATTTGTCCCAGTCGCTCTCGGTGCGCCATGCCCCCCGCTGTGTGAGTTGCGGATACCGCTTTATCTCTATGCGCCATCCTGCCGCATCGGTCAGATGCAGGTGCAGGCGGTTGAGTTTGACGGCCGCCATGGCATCGATTTGTTTTAGGATGAACTCTTTGGTCCAGAAGTGTCGGGAACAGTCGAGCATGAGTCCGCGGTAGTCGAACCTTGGCCTATCGGTGATGTTTGCGTAGGGCACCTGTCCGAGGCTGTCGGTCAGTTGGCGTAGGGTCTGCAGACCATAGAAGAGTCCCTGCACGTCGGATGCCGTGATGCGCACCCCGCTTTTATCGGCGGTGAGCGCATAAGCCTGCCGGTCGCGCTCGTCGGCCGGTACCACAGGAGCGGTGAGCTGCAGGGTGAGGCGTCGGCCACCCTTGGCCGCCGGCAGGCCGCCGAGGCATTCGGTGAGCGATGCCCGCTGGTTTTTCGGGATGTTTTTGAAGACCGTTTTGCGGCTGTTCACAGCCACTTTGTGGTCCATGTCGAACGTAGCCGCCTCCGGTCTGGGCAGCAGTGTCTGCGCGCTGCCCTGCATGCAGAGGAGCGCTGCGGTGATGAGATAGAAGGCACGTGTTTTCATGATGGGCCAAAGATAGCGAGAAAAAATGAAAAAAGAAAGCTCCGGCGCCACAAAAAGTGGTCCGGAGCTTTCTTGGTTTGGGTTAAAGCCGATTATAGCGTGTATTCTTTATTACTCAGCCTTCTTCTCATTGGGTTCCGGCATCATGATACACTCAATCTGGTTGTTGGCGGCCTTGAGCTGTTTCATAAACTGCTGCAGGCTCTGAGCGTTGAGGCTCTCCACCACCTTCTTGTACTGGGTGTGGAAGTCGAGACCGTAGTCTTTCCATGTGGTGAGCTTATTGATCCAGTAGTTGTTGGTCTTTGCGTCCACATCAGCCTGCTTGAGCATATACTCCTTCACCTTGTTGAGTGCGTCGGTGTCGATGCTGTTCATGTTGTCGTTGAATCCCTTGTAGAGGAGCTCCACGGCACGGGCATTCTTCTCAGGATTGCCCTGCGACACAGCGATGAGGCGAGCGATGGGCTGTGAGGCGCTGAGGTCGAACGAGCCATAGGAACCGCAGGTGTAGGCGGCGCTTTCCTCCTCGCGGATGGTGGCGAGATAGATCTGAGAGAGAATCTGTCCCACAGCATCGAGTTTCACCTCATTCTCGAGGGTATACTCCATGGGAGCGGTCCAGATGAGGTACGACATGGCGTTGGGCGAGTCGGTCTTCACGGTGAAGTCGTTCACCACCTTGCCGGTGGCCAGTGTGCGCACGTCCTTGAAGTTGTCGGCCTTACCCTTCTTGCCCGGGAGCGAAGCCACATACTGCTCGATGAGCGGACGGATGGTAGCCTCGTCGAAGTTGCCGCAGATGATGAAGGTGAACTGTCCGGCGTTCTTGTAGCGGTCTTTGGCGATTTCGAGGATACGGTCGTAGTTGACGTCCTTGAGGTCCTCAGCCTGCAGGCTTGCGAAGCGCGGGTTGTGGTTGTACATGGTGTTGGAGAGCGAGTCGGAGAACACGGCCTGCGGCTGCAGGTGTTTGTTCTTGAGCGCCATGTCGAGCTGTGTCATGAGGTTGCTCACCATCTTCTCGTCCTTACCCACGTTGGTGAAGTAGAGGTAGAGCATCTGGAACATGGTCTCCAGGTCTTTCGGTGTGGAGTGAGCGGTAGCATACTGGCGGGTCAGGCTCATCGAGAGGTCGGCGTTGCAGTTCTTTCCGGCGAGTGCTTTCTGGAGCTCGGTGCTGGAGAAGTTGCCCAGTCCGCTGTAGCCGATAATCTGGTCGAAGAGTTTCAGGTTGGTGTAGTCGGACTCGCCATAGAGGCTCTTACCACCCCTGGCGAAAGCCTGGAGCTGCACCTCGTCGTCTTTGAAGTCGGTCTTCTTCAGCAGCACGGTGGCGCCGTTGGAGAGGGTGAGCTCTTTGTAGCCGAACAGGTTGTTGACGGTTTCCTTCTTGATTTTGCCCTTCTTCGGCATATTCTCCGGCAGGATGAGCGGTTCGTCCTTCACATTGTCCACATAAGCCTGGAGCTGCTCGGCGCGGGCCTCGGCCACGGCCTTGCGCATGTCGTCCTCGGTGGGATAGACCAGTCCTTCGGCCTCGCGTGCCCATTCCATGACCACGAGGTTGGTGTCACTCTCAGCGATGAGTTCCGGCAGCACCTGGTTGACGATATCCACGGGCAGCATGGGCACAATCTGGCTCATGGTCTGGTTGAGATATTCGAGCGAGGGGATGGGCTCGTTGGAGAGGAAGTGGTCGCGATAAGCATTGCCAAACTCATAGTTCTCTCGTTTGTCGCGGTTGGTATACTGTTTTTCGAGGGCAGCCAGGTAGTCGGCCTTGGCGCGCTCATACTCGGTGGCGGTGAAGCCAAACTGGCGTACGCGGCGCGACTCGCGGATGATGCTCTTGAGCGCCTCCATGTCCTTTCCCTCTTTGGGCACAGCCACAAACTCGAAGTTGTCCTTTGTCTTGGAGAGCATATACTGTCCGTAGTCGGCGAAGGCCTGTACGAAGGGGCAGTCGGGATCCTCGGTCATTTCCGTGAGTCGGCTGTTGAACATATTGCCGATGACATTGATGATATAGTCCTGTATGAGGTAAGCCATCGACGCCTTGTCCTCGTCGGGTGTTGCGTCGGTCTTCATCATGACGAAGAGCTGGTTCATGGTCATTTCCTTGTCCTTCTCGAACACGTAGATAGCCTCGTTGTTGTCGGGCACTTCCTCAGCCACCACCTTGGGTGCGTTGGGATCTACCTTGATGCCGCTGAAGAGACGTTTCACCTCAGCCTCGATGTGGTCGACGTCGACATCACCCACGATGATAACAGCCTGGTTGTCGGGACGGTACCACTTGTGGTAGTAGTCCATGAGGGTTTTGGGCTTGAAGCTGTCGATGACGCTCATCAGTCCGATAGGCATGCGCTCGCCGTACTTGGAGCCCGGATAGATTTTGGGCAGTGCGCGTGTGATGATGCGCTGGCTGGCGCTTTCGCCCATACGCCACTCATTGTGCACCACATCGCGCTCCTTGACGATTTCCTCCTCTTCGAGCAGGAGTCCGTTGCTCCAGTCCTTGAGGATGAGGAGGCAGGAGTCGATGGCCGTTGTGCGCTTGGTAGGCACGTTGCACACACGGTACACAGTCTGGTCGATGCTGGTGTAGGCATTGAGGTCGGAGCCGAACTCCACGCCGAGTCCGCGTGTGAAGTCGATGATGCCGTTGCCTTTGAAGTTCTCGGAGCCATTGAAGGCCATGTGCTCGAGGAAGTGTGCGAGTCCGCGCTGTGAGTCATCCTCCTGGATAGAGCCCACGCGCTGAGCGATGTAGAAGTTGGCCACATGCTCAGGATACTCGTTGTGACGGATGTAATAGGTGAGTCCATTGTCCAGTTTTCCGATGCGGACCTGCGGGTCAATGGGGATGGGCGGCATTTCCTGCGCCATCACTGCCACTGAGCTGACAACCATCAGCGCTGCGGCGACAAAAAACCTTTTGATTCTCATAAATGATTAATGTTGAAATAATTGCTGCAAAGATACAAAAACTATTGATTTCTTAGTACAGCGGGGTTGATTTTATTGATTAATTATTACTAAAAATGCTTTTTAACACAGCAGGGGCCTATTCCTCCTCACGATACTCGAGTATATCGCCCGGCTGGCATCCCAGCTCCCGGCAGATGGCTTCGAGTGTGGTGAATCGTATGGCCTTGGCCTTTCCGGTCTTCAGGATGGAGAGATTGGCAGGAGTGAGTCCGATTCGCTCAGCGAGTTCGCCGAGCGACATTTTTCTTTTTGCCATCTCCACATCCAGGTTAACTACTATTTTTCCCATGGCGTCAGATGGTAAGGTCTTGTTCTTCTTTCATTTTCACTGCCATGGCAAACACCTGTGCCGCCACGAAGGCGATGAGGGCCAGGAGCAGCGGTGTGTATTCCACGGCCGAGAGCCAGTCGACGGCGTATCCCTCCATGGCGAAGGAGCGTGTATTGGTGAGATAGTCGCAGAACGTCCACACCGAGTCGATACCGCCGTAGACGAGGAGTCCCCACCCCGCCATTCGCAGCATGCGCACATTGCGGTGGTCGAAGATACGGTCGTGGTTCACATGGATGATGAATCGGATGAAGGCGTAGATGGCGCAGACGAAAGCGGCCAGGCCCGCCAGCACCGCCAGCAGGGAGAGCCACTGCGAGGGGCTCTGGTAGGTGTCGGGCTCCACATAGAGCGTCTTGGGCCACACTTTCACCTCCTTGCCGGTGAGTTTGTTGGTCACGGTCAGTGCGGTCTGTTTCTCGCTGATGGGCAAGAGTGCCAGCAGCCGTGCGTCGATTACCTCGCTCTGCTGCAGTTCGCTCTTACCGTTCTGCCTCATTTCACTCTCATAGTTGGCAGCGTTCTTTCCGATATTAAACTCGAACCTGCCGCCCGATAGGTCGGCCACCATGACCGCCAGCAGGACGAGACAGATTAAATTGAGCTTTGTTTTCATATCGCTTTATGGTTTATCGTTTTGGAATGGATATTTATCGTTTATCGATGTGCAAAGATAGAATGGATTTTTATATTTTGCAAGTGGAAATCAATAAAATTTTATCGAAAAACAATAATTTAACATTTTTAAACGATATAATACCAGATAATTTATATACTTTTGTATTAAAGGATACAAAAAAGAAATTTATGAAAAGTACTTTGATTACATTTTTGCTGATTGTGGGAACACAACTGCTGCATGCGCAAGACCAGAATTTCTGGATTTTCCTCTGTTTCGGACAGTCGAACATGGCCGGCCAGGCGCCCATCGAGGCCCAGGACCTGGAGGTGAGCGACCGTTATCTGAGTATGGCCACCACCGACGGACCCGACCGGCAGTTGGGCACCTGGCGTAAGGCCGTACCGCCCCTTTGCCGTGCCGATGCCCATCTTGGCCCTGCCGACTGGTTCGGCCGCACACTGATAGACGTGGTTCCGGAGAATGTCCGCATCGGCATCGTTTCCGTGGCGGTGGAGGGGTGTCCCATCACCTTCTTCGACAAGGACCAGAACGCCGCCCTTATCGCCAAGGAAGAGCGCGACTGGATGAACGGCATTCTCGACCAGTATGGACGCGACCCATACGGCCGTCTGTTGGCGATGGCTAAACAAGCCGCGAAAGACGGTGTCATCAAGGGCATCCTGCTTCATCAGGGCGAGACCGATGCCTATAACGACCAATGGCGCAAGACGCTTCGGAAGATATACCGCGACCTGCAGCAGGAGCTGCGTTTCGACTCCACGGCCGTGCCCCTGTTGGTGGGCGAGGTGGTGCGCGGTGAGTATGGTGGTGTCTGCGGTCATGCCAATCCCACTATCAATGATATTGCCCGTCACTATCCCAACACGTACGTCGTCTCCTCGGAGGGTTGTCTTCCCAGCGCCGACAATCTGCACTTCAGCAGTGAGGGCTACCGTCAGTTGGGCCGTCATTATGCCCTTCGCTATCTGGAGGCCACAGATTCGAAGTTGGCTGAGCTATGCCGCCAGCGACTCGCCACAGCCGGATATGACAATATTTCCGCCCCGGCATCGAGCCTAACGGTGAAGACAAGTCGTAGAGGCAAAACCCTTGGTGTGGAGGCGTCGGAATCTATTGAGAAGGTAGATGTGGTCAGCTTTTCCGGTCAGACCGTGAAGACCTTCACGCCGGGTGGGAAGAAAGCGTTCGAGTTAAAGCTGAGAGGACTGCCGAAGGAAAAGCTGGTCTTCGTCTTCCAAGCTGCGGGCGGTAAAGCCACTGCCGACATCGACTTGCAGTGACGGGATGACTATGTTTCAATGAACAGAAATTATCGTAATTCACGTAATTTTTCCTTTTTTAATAAACACGTAATACTTCCTTTTTTTAATAAAATGGAAAGGTGAACGACAAGAATAGAGAAAAAGAAAGGAAAGAAAAAAATAGGAAAAGGAAAGAAATTAGGAAAAGGAAAGAAATTATCATAATACGCAGAACTATATTGTTATTACGGGAATTTCTGTCAGTGATATGAATAATTATGGCAATTACGGGAATTTCTGTCAGTGCATGAATAATTATGGCAATTACGGGAATTTCTGTCTGTGCCATGAATAATTATGGCAATTATGGGAATTTCTGTTTAAATTATCTTTTTTTGCGGTTGAAGAGGTGGCAGGAGAGGAAGCCCACGAGGAAGATGACGATGGTGCCGAGCACGATGGCGAGATACTCGTGGAGGCCCGACTCAGGCAGTCCCAGCCAGGTGGCGGCCGAGATCCATCCGATGATGATGACACCGCACACCACCCCGATGACGGCATCCACATTCCTCACCCGCTTCGAGAGATAGCCCAGCAGGAAGAGGCCCAGCATACCACCCGAGAAGATAGACGAGAGTTTCCACCATGCATCGAGAATGCTGTCCACATTGACGAGCGCCAATGCCACGAGCGTGCCCAGGATGCCGATGACGAGGCTCGCCACCTTGAGCAGGCGCAGTTTCTCCTTGTCAGTAGCCTTGGGTCGCAGATGGCTGTAGTAGTCGGTGAGCACGATGGTCGACGAACTGGTGATACCGGTAGCCACGGTGCTCATGCCGGCGGCAAAGATAGAGGCGATGAGCACCCCCGTCATGCCCTGCGGCAACTGGTTGACGATAAAAAACGGGAACATATAATCCGCTTTCAGTTCGGTGGCCGGCATCAGTTCGGGATGCACCTTATAGAAAGCGTAGAGCGCCGTTCCGATGAGGAAGAAGACCGCCGAGACAGGTATGAAGAGATAGCCGCCGAAGAGCGCCGAGAAACGGGCCGCCTTGTCGCTCTTGGCCGTATGGTAGCGCTGCACATAGTTCTGGTCGATGCCGTAGTTCTGCAGGTTGATGAAGATACCGTAGATGAGGCACACCCAGAAGGTGGACTCACCGAGCGAAGGGCCGAAGCTGCCCAGCGAGAATTTCCCCTCCTCCATTCCGATGCGGAAGGTCTGTGCCGGTCCCTCGGGCATGGAGAAGAGCAGGATGATGAGGCAGGCCAACGCCCCGCCTATCATGATGAATCCCTGTATGGCCTCCGTCCATATCACGCCCTTTATGCCACCCATCATCGAGTAGAGGATGATGGCCGCACTGGTCACCACCACCACCATGCGTATGTCCCATCCCAGCAGGATGTTCATGGGCAGCGCCAGGAGGAAGACGATGGAGCCGATGCGCGCCACCTGCGTGAGCAGGTAGCAGATGGAAGCATACCAACGGGCCCAGAGTCCGAAGCGCTGCTCCAGGAAGCTGTAGGCCGACACACTGGTCTGCCTGCGGTAGAAAGGTACGAAATATTTGGCGGCGAAATACGAAGCGATGGGTATGGAGAGGCTGAAGACGAACGGGTTCCAGTCGGCCGCATAGGCTTTTCCGGGATATCCCAGGTAGCTGATGCTGCTCACATAGGTAGAGAAGATAGACATGCCCACCACCCATCCGGGTATGTTGCTTCCAGCCGAGGTAAACTCATCGGCAGAGCCTTTTTTGTTGAAGAAAGAGCATCCGTAAATTACGATGCCTCCGGTGCATATCAGAAAGATAATCAGGTCGACTGTATTCATGGCAGTTTGTTTTGGTTACAAAATTAAACAAAATAATCAAATACCGAAAGGAACAAGGCCAAAATAGAAGTGTAAAATTTTCATTATCCGAGAGAATGTATTAAATTTGCCGACGAAAAGAAAAAAACATAAAGACAGAACCATTATGAGAGATCTATTTCAAGCATACCGCACCTTTTTCGGCAAGGGCGACGCCCTCTATCAGCTATTTTCCCCCTACCGCATCTGCCCGTTGGGCGCACACGTCGACCACCAGCACGGTCTGGTGAGCGGATTTGCTTTCGACAGCGGCATTGAGTTTCTCTTCTCCGAGACCGAGAGCGGCAAGGTGGAGATGTGCTCACTGTCGTTCCAGGGTCTGATGACATTCAATGTACGGCGCGAGGTAGACGCCAAGCAGTACAACTGGGGCGACTATCTCCGCGGAGCCGTTTGGGCGCTGCAGAACGACTTCCAGCTGAAGAAGGGAGTACGCGGTGTGGTGAAAGGTTCCATGCCCATCGGCGGTCTTTCGTCGTCGGCCGCTCTGCTGTGCGGTTTTGTTGCCGCTCTGGACAAAGTGAACGGTCTGGGTCTTGACAAGATGCAGATTATACGCTATGCCTCTAAAGCCGAGCGCGAGTATGTGGGTCTGAACAACGGCATTCTCGACCAAGCCTGCGTGGTGCTGTGCGAGGCCGACAAGCTGCTCTACCTCGACACGGAGAACTCCAGCTACGAAATATTACCCTTCGGCGACGGCAAGAGCGAGCTGCCCTTCAAGATAGGTATTTTCTTCAGCGGTGTGACCCGCAAGCTCACCGGCACCGACTACAACCTGCGCGTGTCGGAGTGCAAGACAGCCGCCTGGATTATGCAGGCCTATGACGGCACTCCGCTGAAGGAGCTGTCGGAGACCCGTCTGCGCGACGTGCCGAAGGAGAGTTTCGACCAGCATGAAGACCGTATGCCCGAGCGTTTTGCCAAGCGCGCCCGCCACTTCTACACCGAATGCGAGCGTGTGAAACAAGGCGTGGACGCCTGGCGCGCCGGCGACATCAAGAAGTTCGGTGAGCTGGTGTTCGAGAGCTGCGAGAGTTCGATGAACAACTATGAGTGCGGCTCTCCAGAGCTGATAGCGCTCTACCGCATCATGCGCCGCACCGACGGCATCTACGGCGGCCGTTTCAGCGGTGCCGGTTTCAAGGGCGCGTGTATCGCCCTTGTCGACCCGTCGAAGGAAGACACCATCCGCCAATTCGTGACCGAGGAATACCTGAAGGAGTTCCCCCAGTATAAAGACTCTTTCAAGGCCTTCTTCTGCCACACGAGCAACGGCGTGGACTTTCTCTAATCCCGCCACCGCACCATAGCATTCATCAAGCACAGCAAAACCATCCATTACAGACCATCCCTATGAAAACCATTGTGATAGCAGCCGGCTATGCCACCCGTCTTTATCCGCTCACGGAGAATTTTCCCAAGCCGCTGCTTAAGGTAGGCAGCCGCTCCATTCTGGACCGCATGTTGAGCGACATAGACCAGATAGAAGGCATCGACGAGCACATCGTAGTGACCAACCACAAGTTTGCCCACCACTTCGAAACATGGAAAGAGCAGAGCCACTACCGCCACCCCATCCGCATCATCGACGACGGCACGGAAGACAATGCCACCCGTCTGGGTGCCGTGCGCGACCTGCTGCTGGCACTCGACACCTGCCAGGTGGACGACGACATTCTGGTAGTGGCCGCCGACAATGTGCTCACCTTCTCCATGCAAGGCTTTGTCGACTTCTTCCGCCGATGCGGCACCTCGGTCATCATGTGCCACCACGAGCCGTCGCTGAAAAAACTGCAGCGCACGGGGGTGATAGCGGTCGACGACGCCATGCGCGTGTTGGAGATGCAGGAGAAGCCCGAGCACCCCGTGAGCCACTGGGCGGTACCTCCCTTCTATCTGTACAGCCGCTCCGACCTGCCCCTGATACGCAGCTGCATGGAGCACGGGTGCGGTTTCGACGCGCCGGGCAATCTGGCCCATTACTTGGTGGGAGTGACCACGCTGCATGCCTGGGAGATGCCCGGCGGCCGTTTCGATATCGGTTCGCTCGACAGCTACAACGAAGCACAGCAACTATTTAAGGACTAACACTTTTAGCATATATCATTAAACTAATTATTCAATATATCTGACATGAAGATACTGGTAACAGGAGCCGCTGGATTCATCGGTTCGAAGATAGCCTGCATGCTTGCCGAGAGAGGCGACGAGGTAGTGGGCATAGACAATATCAATGACTACTATGACATACGTTTGAAACTTGGCCGTCTGGCCGAGAACGGCATCGACGAGCGCGCGCTCACCTGGCATGAGACTGTGCAGAGCAGCCGTTGGCCGGGAATGCGTTTCATCCGCATGGGCATAGAAGACAAGCCCCGTCTCGACCATCTGTTTGAGACAGAGCGTTTCGACCGCGTGGTGAACCTGGCCGCCCAGGCCGGTGTGCGCTACTCGATAGAGAACCCCTACGCCTATCTCACCAGCAACATCACCGGTTTCCTGAACCTGTTGGAGTGCTGCCGCCATTATCCTGTGAGCCATCTGCTTTTCGCCTCGTCGAGCAGTGTGTACGGACTGAACACCAAAGCCCCCTTCAGCGAGGCCGACAAGACCGACCAGCCCGTGAGTTTCTATGCCGCCAGCAAGAAGAGCAACGAACTGATGGCCCACAGCTACAGCAAGCTCTACGGCATACCCGCCACCGGTCTGCGTTTCTTCACCGTCTACGGTCCCTGGGGGCGTCCCGACATGGCTCCCATGCTCTTCGCCCGCTCCATCATGGAGGGCAAGCCCATCCAGGTGTTCAACCACGGCGACATGATACGCGACTTCACCTATATCGACGACATTGCCAACGGTTCGGTGCAGTGTCTGGACCAGCCGCCTGTGGCCGAGCAGTGCCCCAACGGTGTGGCCTTCAAGGTGTACAACATAGGCTGCTCCAATCCTGTACGGCTCATGGACTTCATCAGCGAACTGGAGCAGGCCATCGGGCATGAGGCCGTGAAGGTGATGCGTCCGATGCAGGCCGGCGACGTCTACATGACCAATGCCGACACCACCCGTCTGGAGACGGAGATAGGCTACAAGCCCCATGTGTCGCTTCATGAGGGCATCGGCTATTTCGCCGAGTGGTACAAGTCGGAGAAGAACCCGCTGCGTCCCTGAAAGCAGAAAAACAGCCACTAATTTGGCTGTTAACAATTAAATTGTTATTTTTGCACAATTGTTCTTTAAAAGTTAACACCCAAAAGCGATGAAAAAATTGCAAAGCCTCCGTATTATGCTTAGCGTGCTGCTCGTTTTCTCCACGCTGAGCCTGCATGCGCAGAAGAAGATATACGTGTTGAGCGACCTCCATGTGATGGCCCCCGAACTGCTTGTCAGCGACGGCGACGCCTGGCAGAAATACCTGGCCGACGACCGTAAGATGGTAGACAAGAGCCAGCCCATATTCGACGCCCTCTCAGAGAAGATACTGGCCGAGCAGCCCGACCTGGTGCTCATTACCGGCGACCTGACGAAGGACGGTGAGGTGCTGAGCCATCAATATGTATCGTCGAAGCTCAAGAGCTGGCAGGCCGCCGGCATCGCCACCCTGGTGATACCCGGCAACCACGACTTCGGCACCAGCTTCTCCCGCGTCTACGACGGAGCCTCGAGCACCGCCGCCGAGGTGCTCGACGAAGAGGGCTACAAGGAGCTTTACGAAGGCATGGGCTATTTCGACCACAGCAGTGTGTCGCAGAAAGGTTTTACAGCTCTCTCCTACTGGCAGGAGCCCCTTGAGGGCCTCATCGTGGTAGGTCTGGACAGCCACACCGGCAGCATCAGCGACCAGGATGTGGCCGAGGCCTGCCGCCGCATCCGCTGGGCGCGCCACGACGGCTACGAGGTGCTGGTGATGATGCACCACGGTCTGATACCCCACTTCTACAAGGAAGAGAACTATATGGACGATGCACTTGTCACCAACCACGAGGCCATCAAGGAGCAGTTGCTGGCTGCCGGCGCCCACATCGTGCTGACCGGCCACTTCCACACCTCCGACATCGCCCGCGACTACAATACCGACCTGAGCCAGAGCATCGTCGACATCAGCACCGGCTCGCCCATCTCCTACCCCTGCGACTACCGCATCCTGACCTACGACCCAGAGAGCAAGGACATCACCGTGGCTACGGAGAGTGTGACCGAACTGGAAGGCATCGACGACTTCGCCGCCTATGCCAAGGAGCGTTCGCTGGCCAGCAACAAGCAGACCGCTGAGCGCTACATCAAGCAGATGGTGAACGAGATAGCCCCCAACTACGCCTCCTATCTTACATACTTCCTCGACTCGTGGTGCAACGCCCTGGCCAAGGCTTTCATCCTGCACGCCGAGGGCAACGAGGGTGACGCCGATGCCAGCGAGAAGAGCGCCATCCGCGAGGCCCTGGCCCTCCCCATCCAGCTCATGCCGGAGGCCGGAGACATGCTCACCAGTCTGCTGGAAGACCAGACCCCCTACGACCCTGAGGGTCAGGATCCCCGCTGCAATGTGACCGACGACCGCAACCTGACCCTTGAGCACGGCTATGTGACCATCGGCATGGGCACCCCCAGCACCGACGAGCTGCTGCGCCGCGCCCCGCAGGTGCCCAGCGCCGCCACTCTCTACTATGGTGAGGAAAGCCTTGTGGTGCCCGAAGGCGTCACCGTGTATACGGTGAAGTTGGGCACCGACGGTGACTTGAAGACCGTGGAGCAGAGCGAGCTCTACCTGGAGGACGAGGTGATACCCGCCGGCACCGCCGTGATTGTGCAGGGTGTGATCAACCCCTACGACTACTGCAGCGACGAGAGTGTAAGCTTCGAGGACCTACTGGCCCAGCGCCGCGACTATGCCATACCGAGCAGCGAGAAGTGCACCTTCCGCACCACCACCAAGAGCGGTGCCGAGGATGCCGCCAATGTGCTGCGCGGCTCCGACACACCCGCCACCACCACCGGCCCCGACGCCGCCGCCTACAAATACTACAAACTGTGCTGGAACAAGGACACGAACGGCGACGAGACCCTCGGTTTCTACTTTCAGGAGGCAGGCGGAGCCGCCTTCACGAGCGGTGCCCACAAAGCCTATCTGGCCGTGCCGGCCGACTCAGCCGCCGAAGTGTACCATTTTGACGACCTGACCGGCATCCACACTGTGAGCGCCACGCCGGCACAAAGCGACGGCATCTACACCCTGAGCGGTGTGCGGATGACGGGCCGGCAGCTGCCCAAGGGCCTCTACATCGTCAGGGGCAAGAAGACAGCCATCCGATAAAAACCAATAAAGACCTATAAAGCACCGGGACATCATAGTCCCGGTGCTGTTCATTTCTGAGAAAAGAAAATAACGCTACTACTTGAGAATACTAAAAATGAAGCGACTCATCCTTTTTTTTCTGCTTGGCCTGACCCTACAGGCACCAGCCGACACCACGCTGCTCACCAAGCCCAGACTGAAGATACTTGCCCTTGGCAACAGCTACACCGACAACTACTTCAACCTGCTGAAAGAATTCACTGACAATAGCGGTTCCGACGTGAGCGACATGTGCCTATACAAGATTTCGCGCAGCTTCGCCACCTTCAAGGCATGGCTCGACATGTACGAAGACAAAGACATCTACAACTACTACTTCTACAAGACCCTCGGCGGCCTAAACGCCTCGGTGCAGCAAGGCACGGGAAAAGCCGGCGACGGGACGCTTCTGCGCAAAGCCCTCACCGACGAGCAGTGGGACCTCATCCTTATACAAGCCTCCAGCACTGAGGCCACCGACTATGACGCCTGGGTGAACAACGGCTATCTGGACCGGCTCCTCCAACTGCTGAAGGAACAGCAGCCCCAAGCCAAGATAGGATTCGTGATGTCACACAGCTACTGGGACGATTATGTGATGAACTACCAGCACTCGTCGCTGGAGAGATGGAAGCTGATAGCCGGTGCGGCCAAACAACTGATGGAGAACTATGACATAGAGCTGGTGGTGCCCTGCGGCACAGCCGTGGAGAACCTGCGTGCCAGCACGCAGAACAACGACTACGACCTGACGCTCGACGGCACCCACCTGGGCTACGGTCTTTCGCGCTATGCTGCCGCCGCCTGCTGCTACGAGACGCTGATAGCCCCCCGAAGCGGCATCTCTGCCATGGGCAACCCCATGCGCCACACCATCTCCCCCTCGACCACGAGCAAATACCCCAGCGTGGATGTCACCGACGCCAATGCCCCCATTGCCCAGCGTGCCGCCCTGCTGGCTGTGAGCGACCCCTATGGTCTGAACAATCCTGAGGAAGACGTCATCACCATCACCGACATGGGCAGGGGCCATGGTGTATGCACCTACAGCTCAAGCTACGACCTTGACTTCAGCAAGGTTTCCGGTAAAGACCTCAAGGCCTACATTGCCTCCGGCTATAACGCCACCAGCGGCAAGGTGACCGCCGTACGCGTGAAGACGGTACCAGCCGGCACCGGTCTTTTCATCAAGGGAAAGGCTGGCACCTATAAGATAACACGGCGGCCAACATCCTCCGACTATGTAAACCTGCTGGTAGGCGTGCCCGAAACGGTTTGGCTGACACAGACCGACGGCACCTACACCACCTATGTGCTGGCCCGCAAGGACGGGGAAATAGGTTTTTACGCCCTGTCCCAAGACGGTGATTTTGGTCCCCACAAGGCCTACCTGCAGCTCCCCACGTCGCTTGTCTCGCAAGCCAACACCGTCGGCATCAGCTGCGATGATGAGGAAAAGACAGACGGCATCGGGTGTACCGAAATAGAGGGGAACACCGCCCCCATCTACACCCTGAGCGGTGTGCGGATGACGGGCCGGCAGCTGCCCAAGGGCCTCTACATCGTCAGGGGCAAGAAAATGGTGATTAAATAAAAAACGGGCTGGATTTAAATCCGGCCCGTTTTTTTGCTCAGCTCTCATCGGCAAACTGTTTGATGCGCTGTTCTTCGGATAGTTTGCAGATGAGCAGTGTATTGTCTTTTTCCGCCACGATGTAGCCGTCGAGGCCCTGCACCACCACTTTACGCTCCTGTGAGGTGTGCACGATGCAGTTGTGCGAGTCGAAGAGCGAGATGTTCTGCCCTATGGCGGCATTGCCGTAGAGGTCTCTCGGCGAGTGCTGCAGCAGCGAGCCCCAGGTGCCCAGGTCGCTCCATCCGAAGTCGGACGGGCAGACGAAGATCTCGTCGGCCTTCTCCATGATGGCATAGTCCACGGAGATGCTTTCGCAGTCGGGATAGTGTGCGTCAATCTGCTCCTGCTCCTGCTCCGTGCCATAGTAAGGCATGAGGTTCTCGAATATCTTGGCCATGGCCGGCATATAGACGCGGAAAGCGTTGACCACGGTTTTCACCTTCCAGATGAAGATGCCCGCATTCCAGAAATAGCTTTTGTTTTTGATGTACCGCTGTGCCGTCTCCAGGTCTGGTTTCTCACGGAAGGAGTCGACGCGGAAAATCTCCTTGTTGCGCAGGCTGTTGTAGGAGAGGTCGGCCTGTATGTATCCATATCCCGTCTCGGGCCGGTCGGGTTTCATGCCCAGCGTCACGATGGCGTCGGTCTCGCTGGTGAAGAGCAAGCACTGGCGCACCACCCGCTGAAACTCGATGATATTGGTCACCACATGGTCGCTCGGTGTGACCACCACATTGGCCTGCGGGTCCTGGCTTTTTATTCGCCAGCTCACATAGGCTATGCAGGGCGCCGTGTTTCGGCGGCAGGGCTCGCAGAGCACATTCTGTGCGGGCACCTCGGGCAGTTGTTCCCTTACGGTGTCGGCATATCGCGCATTGGTCACCACCCACACATTCTCCACGGGGCAGATGCCTCTAAAGCGGTCGAGCGTGAGCTGCAGCAGTGTTCTTCCCACGCCGAGCACATCGATAAACTGCTTGGGGTTCTGTGCTGTGCTCATGGGCCAGAAGCGGCTCCCCACTCCACCCGCCATGATAACGAGATGATTGTTCATAGTGTCAGGGATATAGTTTAGGTTCATCCATACTGTAATTCTGCAAATATACAGAAAAAACGTGAATACGCAAAAAAAGTGAACATTCTTTTCATTTTGAGGCCTTAGGAAAAAATGAAGCGGAGAAAAAGAGGGCGGGTTTCGGATAGTATTTTGGATGTTTTTTTGAGATTATTGCCCCTACTTTTGGATGTTTTTATAACTTTTCCATGGCAGATAATTCTTTATCAGACTATTCGCCTTTACAATGTCTTTAACCAAAATAAATGAAAATGACATATTATAAGAGACATATTGATGAGAAGCTGCTTCAATGGAAGGATTCCTCACGACGTAAGCCTCTTTTGATTCGTGGAGCACGGCAGGTTGGTGTGGGTGTTGAGAAAGAATGCAAAAAGAGGGCGCCTATTCAAAGAAGCTTGTATCAATAACAAATAACGACGATTTCTGAAATTTACCGGAAAGCCAAAGCACCTCATCAGCTATAGCACCACGAGGCAGATGAGGTGGGCCACGAAGGCGGCCACCAGGCCGCCCACGGTGTGGGAGATGATGGCCTTAGAGGTGAGCTGGCGGTAGCCGAGCGAGTCGAGCATGGCGGTGTGGGTGCTGAGATAGCCGCTCCAGCACATGCCGATGGCGGTGAACACGGCGATGGCATTGCTGTCGACCCATCCCTGCGAGAGAAAATTGGGTATGAGGCTCAGCGCGGCGCCCACAGCGCCCAGGGCAGTGATGGGGAAGGCAATCTGGTGGGGGTCGGTGAAGCCAAAGACCACCCGGAACAGGCCGTCGAGCTGGTTGGCCACATAGGGCAAGAACTCCACGCCCTCGTAGGCGGCGCCTGTGTAGACACCCTCCTTGTTGGGTCCGAAGGTGAGAATCATGACCATGGTGGAGATGATGAGCACGCCGGGGATGATGGCCATGCCCACATCGACACCCGACTTGCCGCCATCGAGCAGGGCATCGAGGGTGCGCAGGAAGGCCGACTTAGAGCCTTTGATTTCCTGCGGGTGCTCCTCGGGTGTCTCCTCCACCACGGCATACTCAGTGGCGAACTTCGGATACTGCTTCACCACGAAATGCTGCATCATGCGGGTGGAGACGATACAGCCGCAGAAGGCCCCCACGAAGCCTATAAGGGGCTCGGTGTAGAAACCTTGGCTAATCATGAAGATGATGACGATGAGGCCCATGCCGAAGGCGGTGCCGAAATTGGTGAGCGAGATATACTGGAATTTCTTGAAATGGCTGGCGAACTTCTTGTCCTTCGAGAGGGTGATGATGGCGGGATTGTCGCTCAGGAAGGTCATCACGGCGCCGAGCGACGCCATGCCGGGCAGATTGAAGAGCGGCTTCATGAGCGGCTTGAGGAGTTTTTCGAGCAAGTCGACCACGCCGAACTCGACGAAGAGTTTGCCGAGGGCGCCGGTGAGCACGCAGATGCCCATGAGGTAGAACACGGTGTTGAGCAGCAGGTCGTGGGCCGTATTCATGATGGTGTTGAGCATGTGGGGCACACTCATCTTCATGGCGATACCGCCGAAAATGGCTACGATAATGAGCAGGCAGAACACTCCGGAGAGCATCTTTCTATGCGTGTCTTTCATAACTGTCGTTTCGTAATATTGGGTTGGTTTTTTAGGTCGCTGCAAAAATATACATTTTTTTTGTAACGGCACTACGTTTAAGGGAAAATTTGATTGAGTGGGTGAAGATGGGAAGGAAATAGGAGTGAAAGGACAAAAGTAAAGAGCAGATATTATTGTGCACCCTACGGGTGCTGGGAAGGAAAGAAATTATCATAATGCGCAAAAAAATTCTTTTTTGCGTGAATAATATAAAATATAACAAGGTGAAGATTTAAAACAATATCTGATATTAAGGCGCACCCTACGGGTGCTTGGGAAAGGAAAGAAATTACCGTAATGCGCAAAAAATTCTTTTTTGCGATGATATATATATATGAACTTGCAACTTTGAATAGAATAAAATCAAAAAACGCTACGCTTAAGAAAAAGGGAATTAAAGCATTAAAAATCGTCATTAAAGACCTGTCGGATGTTGTTGAAAGGAAGAAAAATACGCAAGCGTCTCTCAAAAAGGAGGAAAAAGGAGGCGTAAACTCTTTACCTCTGCATGACTTACAGATTTAACAAAACTGAAAAAAGAGGACGTAAAGGGAGAGATTGGGAAAAAAAGTGTAAATTTGCACCTTTGAACGCTAAATACAGCAGTTTCCTAAACGCTAAATACAGCAGTATCCCCTTTGGCGGCTGTACATGACGCAATAATAAGATATTTACATACAACCCAAAATCTTTTAAAAGATGAAGAAACTGTTACTCTTTCTGCTGCTCGCCCTGACCCTGCAGGCACACGCAGACAACTCGGTGCTGACCAAGCCCAACCTGAAGATACTGATGCTCGGCAACAGCTATATGCTCGACGGCACAACGTATCTGAAGGACCTGGCGAACGCCAACGGAAGCGACATCAGCGACATGTGCATCTACCGGATTCTGCGCAGCAGCAGCGGATTCAAGCACTGGTGCGACATCTACAACGACAAGGACGTGTATGAATACTACTTCGCCAAGGAACTGGGCGGCATCTCATCGACCGTGAAACAGGGCAAGGGCGATGCCGGCGACGGAAGCCTCTTCCGCCAGGTGCTCACCGACGACACCTGGGACCTGATTCTGATACAGCCCGTGAGCACCGAAGCCGCCGACTATGACAAATGGGAAAACGACGGCTACCTGGCCCAACTGCTCGAAATACTGAAGACCCATCAGCCCAATGCCCAGATAGGATTCGTAATGGTGCACAGCTACTGGGACGAATATGTGCACAACTACCAACACTCGTCGTACGACCGCTGGCAACTCATCGCCAACGCCACCCAGCAACTGGCGAAGAACTACGACATCGACTTTGTGCTGCCCTGCGGCACAGCCGTGGAGAACCTGCGCATGACCTCCGTGAACAACGACTACGACCTGACGCGCGACGGCACCCAGATGGCCTACGGACTGGGCCGCTACGTGGCCAGCTGCTGCTACTATGAGGCGCTGATAGCCCCGCGCAGCGGCATCTCGGTGACAGGCAACACACTGCGCCCCACTGTTTCGTCATCGACCAGCTCGACCTACCCGATTGTGGCAGTGACCGACGATAACGCCGCGCTGGCCCAGCGCGCCGCCGTGCTGGCCGCGAGCGACCCCTATGTATGCCACAACCCCGAGAATGAGGACGATGTGCCCGGAACGCCCGAGAGCGTCAGCCTGACCATCACCAACACACAGGGCGACGGCACCGGCGTGGCCACCTTCAGTGCTCCCTACGACCTGGACTTCAGCGAGGTGGAAGCCAATGTGAAGGCCTACATAGCCGCCGGCTACAATGCCGGCAACGGCAAGATAACCGCCGTGAGGGCCTACGACGCCCCCGCCGGCACGGGCCTGCTGGTGAAGGGCACGGCCGGCACCTACGAGATACCCTGCCGCCCCTCGCTCTCCTACTACACCAGCATGCTGGTGGGCACCCCCGAGAAGACATGGGTGACAAAAACCGACGGAGCCTTCACCAACTTCGTTCTCTCAAGAGTGAACGGCCAGATAGGTTTCCGCCCCCTCTCCAACGACGGATACGTGAACGCCGGCAAGGCCTATCTGCAGATACCCACCCAGCTGCTCAACACCGCCAGCGCCAACCAGGTGGGCATCGTCTATGAAGACGAGGCCGAAGCCCCGACCGACGGCATCAGCGACATCAGCGCAGCCGACACCGACAACGCCTACTACACCCTGAGCGGCATCAAGGTGGCCCGCACCCAGAAGGGTGTCTACATTCACCACGGCAAGAAAGTGGTGGTGAGGTGATGAGATACTGCCGCCTCCTGCCACTGCTCACCGCCCTGTGGCTGTGCCTGCCGGCACAGGCACAGGACTCGCTCTTCAGCCGCCCCACCCTGAAGGTGCTGCACATAGGCAACAGCTACACCGACGACGCCACCGCCCTGCTGCAACAGGTAGCGGCCCACAGCGGGGCCGACCTGAGCAACATCTGCCTCTACAAGGCCGTACGGGGCAGCGGCTCGTTCAAGTCGTGGTGCGACGTGTACAACAACTGCGACGACCAATACTACTGGGTGACAAAGGTGCTGGGCGGGCTCTACGCCCGTGTATACACCGGCAAGGGTATGCCCCGCAACGGTGTGCTGTTCAGAGAACTGCTGAGCAGTGTGGAGTGGGACCTTATCATCCTGCAGCCTGTGAGCAGCCAGGCTCCCTACTACGACCAGTGGGAGGGCGACGGCCAGCTCGACTCACTGCTCACCCTGCTACACCGCGAACAGCCGAAGGCCGCCATCGGATTTACCCTCGTGCACAGCTACTGGGACGAATACGGCGGCAACAGCGAGCAGTCGTCACAGAAAAGGTGGCAGGGCATCGCACATGCTGCCAAGACCTTCTGTCAAAGCCGCGACATCGCTCTTGTGATACCCTACGGCACGGCCATAGAGAACCTGCGGCGCACACCGCTGAACAATGACTACGACCTGACCCGCGACGGCACCCACCTGGCCTACGGACTGGGCCGCTATACCGCCGCCTGCTGCTACTTCGAGGCGCTGATAGCCCCCTTCACCGGCACCTCGGTGGCCGGCAACCCCTACCGCTACGACGCCAGCCATGACGACACGAAATATCCCGCCATAAGCGTGGACGACAGCAACGCCTACGCCGCCCAACGCGCCGCCATACAGGCCGTGAAGCACCCCTTCCGACTGACCAAAATACGCATCACCCAACCGGCAGAAGCATGGAAATAACACCGATAGCCCATTTCAAGTCGCCCTTCACCTCAAAATTCGGCATACCCAAACAGAGCGGACTGGCCAAGGACCTGCCCGGCCGTATCGTGTTCGAGCCGGCCTACCGCAATGCCGACGCCCTGCGTGGCCTGGAGGATTTCACGCATCTGTGGATGATATGGCAGTTTTCCGCCAACGCCCACAAGGCCAACAGCCCCGTGGTGCGCCCGCCGGTGCTGGGCGGCAACGAGGCGCTCGGCGTCTTCGCCACCCGCTCGCCCTACCGGCCCAATCCGATAGGGCTGTCGTGCGTGCGCATCGACCACATCGACCTCGACACGAAGGAGGGCCCCGTGATACATGTGTTAGGCGCCGACCTGATGGACGGCACTCCCATCTTCGACATCAAGCCTTATCTGCCCTATGCCGACTGTCACCCCGAGGCTACCGGCGGTTTCACCGACACCCGCTCTTGGCCGCGTCTGGAGGTGCGGCTGGCCGAGAGCGTGCGGCGGCAGCTCACGGAGCAGGAAGCCGCCACACTGGCCGACATCCTGGCCCTGGACCCCCGCCCCCACTATCAGAAAGACCCCAACCGCATCTACGGCATGCCCTACGGGAAGTGGGATGTGAAATTCCGCGTGGCCGACGGAGAAGTACAAGTGGTAGGAATCAGCACGACAAATGAGAAAAAAGGAAAGAAATTATCATAATTATCATAATTTTCCTGCTATGTACAAGGGGAATGGAATTATGGGGTTTTCTTTCAGTTATTAATGGATAATTATGAGAAATTACGGGTATTTCTTTCAAGTTTCTGCACCATAGGATGACAATATAAAGGAGCCGCGAATCAATGTCCGCGGCTCCTTTCGTTATGTTTCAGAGCGACAGTTTAGTCGAGATTGAGGCTCTTCTTGATGGCGGCAATCTTCTCCTCGGCACCCTTCATGCAACGCTCGTAGCAACCGGCGCACTTGAAGGAAGGATCCTTGACCTCAGTGTAGAACTTGATCTTGGGCTCCGTGCCGCTAGGACGCACACTCACCTTGGTGCCGTCCTCGCAGAACCACTGCAGCACGTTGGAAGTGTCGGGCATGTTGAGCTTCTCCACAGTGCCGTCGGCCTTGCGTGCCTCGAGGGTCTTGTAGTCCTTCCAGAGCACCACCTTTGAGCCGCCCAGCTCGCGCGGCGGGTTCTCACGGAAGTTGGTCATCATCTGCTTGATTTCGTCGGCACCCGTCTTGCCCGGGCGCACCACATTGATGGTCACCTCGCGCGAGAAGCCATACTCAGCGTAGATGTTCATGAGCAGGTCGTAGAGTGTCATGCCGTTGTCCTTGGCCCATGCGGCAATCTCGCAGATGAGGCAGATGGAAGCGGGGGAGTCTTTGTCGCGCACCTTGTCGAACGGCAGGAAACCGAACGACTCCTCGCCGCCGCCGATATACTTTTTGACACCCTCGGAGATGCGGATCTCGTTGGCAATCCACTTGAAGCCCGTGTAGCAGTCGCGCAGCTCCACGCCGTTTTTCTTGGCAATCTCGGCGATGACTTCGGTGGTGACGATGGTCTTCACGAGGAACTCGTTGCCCTTGAGCTGACCCAGCTTCTTCTTGTTGGCGATGATGTACCAGCAGAACATCATGCAGGTCTGGTTGCCGTTGAGAATCTCCCACTCGCCCTTTGCGTTGCGGCACACGATGGCCAGACGGTCGGCGTCGGGGTCGGAGGCGATTACGAGGTCGGCATTGAGGCGTGTACCCAGTTTCATGCCCAGTGTCATAGCCTCGGCATTCTCAGGATTGGGCGACACCACGGTGGGGAAGTTGCCGTCGATGACCATCTGCTCGGGCACCACATGGATGTTCTGGAAGCCCCATGAGCGCAATGCCTCGGGAATGATGACACGTCCGGTACCGTGCATGGGCGAATAGACGATGTTGAGGTCTTTGTGGCGCAGGATGACATCCTGGTCTACCATGGCCTCCTTGACAGCCTGCAGGTAGTCCCAGTCCATCTCGCCGCCGATAATCTCGATGAGCTCCTTGTTGCCCTCGAACTTCACATCGTCGATGGTCACCTTGTTCACCTCGTCGATGATACCCTTGTCGTGGGGTGCGAGCACCTGTGCGCCGTCCTCCCAGTAAGCCTTGTAGCCGTTATACTCCTTGGGGTTGTGCGAAGCGGTGACGTTGACACCGGCCTGTGCGCCCAGCTGGCGGATGGCGAAGGAGATTTCGGGTGTGGGGCGGAGGCTCTCGAAGAGATACACCTTGATGCCGTTGGCGGAGAAGATGTCGGCCACGGTCTCAGCAAACATACGTCCGTTGTTGCGGCAGTCGTGTCCCACCACCACGGCGAGGTCGTTGCGGCCCGGGAAAGCCTTGAGGATATAGTTGGCAAAACCCTGTGTGGCCATGCCCACGATATACTTGTTCATGCGGTTGGTGCCGGCACCCATGATGCCGCGCAGACCGCCGGTACCAAACTCCAGGTTCTGGTAGAAAGCGTCGATGAGGTCGGTCTTGTCCTCATTGTCCAACATGGCCTGTACCTCTTTGCGGGTGGCCTCGTCGAAAGATGGTGAGAGCCACTGGCGGGCTTTTTCCTCACATTGTCTGATCAATTCCTGGTTATTTTCCATAATAGATTTTTGATTTGTATATAAAATAAGAAATGTGCATTTCATGCTTCAGGGAGAAGACATTTTCATGCCCGCTACACTGACAGATGCAAAAATAATGCTTTTCTGCAAAAAAACAATGAAAAAAAGGGAATTTTTACGTCGGCCGGGGCCGCCGATACCCCTAATAATTGTTAATAAACGAAGAAAAGGTCGGGCGGTGTGTGGTGAAGTCAAAATAAAAACGTACTTTTGCATCGCTTTTTCTTAAAAGACTGTATTTCCGCTCTGGAAATCTGACAGACAAATCAATCACATAATACATTTTTATGTACAGCAAAGACGATTTACAATCGAAGAGTATCTCCGAATTGGAAGATATTGCGAAAGAAATAGGTGCCGAGAACAAGGACGGCAACACCATAGACGACCTTATCTACTCAATTCTTGACCGGCAAGCCGTCGTGGAGGGCAACAAGAACCCGCTCGGCACGAAACGCAAGCGGGTGAGAATCGTGAAGAAAGACACCGACCATGTGTACAGTGTAAACGGTAAAGACGGTGAGAACTTCGACATGAAGAAGAACAAGGTTCCGCAGGAGCCGCCCTCACTCTTCAAAGACCTGGACCTGGAGATCAAGCCCGCCGAGGATCCCCAACCCGCTGAAGAGCCCAAACCCGCCCCCAAGCGCCGCGGACGCAAGTCGAAAGCCCAGCTCGAGGCCGAGGCCGCCGAGGCCGCCCGTCTGCAGGCAGAAGCAGAAGCCGCAGCTGCTGCGGAGTCGCAGCCCGCCGAGGAGCCCCTGCCGGAGCCTATACGAGAGCCTGCCCAGGAGCCTGCTCAAGAAGACACCTTCGCCGTGCCCGAGGCCCAGTTTGCCGGCGACGGTACTGTCCCTGAAGAGGGCAGCGACCTGCTGGCCCAGTTGCAAGCCAAGGTGAACACTCACAACGAGGCTGCCGCCCAGCCGGAAGGCGGCGAGGAGCCTGCTGTAGGCGTATGGGAAGGCGACCCCGGCGACGGCACCGACTTCATCACCGTGGTGGACCTGCCGATAGAAGACCATGCCGCCATGCCCACCTACGACATCTTCGACAACCCCACCGGCCCGATGCCCAACACCGGCAGTGCCGCAAACTTCAACAACGGCAACCAGTGGCAGCCGTCGAAAGGGAAATTCGACTTCAACGACCTCATCACCGCCAACGGTGTGCTGGAAATCATGCCCGACGGCTACGGATTCCTCCGTTCGAGCGACTACAACTACCTGTCGTCGCCCGACGACATCTACGTGTCGAACACCCAGATCAAGCACTACGGTCTGAAGACCGGCGACGTGGTGGAATGCCATGTACGTCCGCCCCACGACGGAGAGAAATACTTCCCGCTTACCAGCATCGACAAGATCAACGGCCGTCTGCCGTCGGAAGTGCGCGACCGCATCCCCTTCGAGCACCTCACGCCCCTCTTCCCCGACGAGAAGTTCTGTCTGTGCGGCGACCGCGCCACGACCAACCTCTCCACACGTGTGGTAGACCTGTTCTCGCCCATCGGCAAGGGCCAGCGTGCGCTGATTGTGGCCCAGCCCAAGACCGGTAAGACCATTCTGATGAAAGACATCGCCAACGCCATCGCCGCCAACCATCCCGAGGCCTACCTGATGATGCTGCTCATCGACGAGCGCCCCGAGGAGGTGACCGACATGGCCCGCACGGTGAACGCCGAGGTGATAGCCTCTACCTTCGACGAGCCCGCCGAGCGCCACGTGAAGATAGCCGGCATTGTGCTGGAGAAAGCCAAACGCATGGTGGAATGCGGTCACGATGTAGTGATATTCCTTGACTCCATCACCCGTCTGGCCCGCGCCTACAACACCGTGTCGCCCGCCAGCGGCAAGGTGCTCACCGGTGGTGTCGACGCGAACGCGCTGCAGAAGCCTAAGCGTTTCTTCGGTGCCGCCCGCAACATAGAAGGCGGCGGCTCGCTCACCATTGTGGCCACCGCCCTGATAGACACCGGCTCAAAGATGGACGAGGTAATCTTCGAGGAGTTCAAGGGAACCGGCAACATGGAGCTGCAGCTGGACCGCTCGCTCTCCAACAAGCGCATCTTCCCCTCTGTGAACTTAGTGGCCTCGAGCACACGCCGCGACGACCTGCTGCAGGACAACAACACGCTGAACCGCATGTGGATACTGCGCAAGTACATCGCCGACATGACCCCCATCGAGGCTATGAACACCATTCACGACCGCATTCTGCAGACACACGACAACGAGGAGTTCCTGCTCACCATGAACTCGTAGTGGGAGCTGCCAAATATAGCAAAAGCCGCGGACCGAAATGCTCGGTTCGCGGCTTTTTTATGGGAGTAATCAGAGTAATCTGAATAATCAGAGTAATCTGAATAATCGGAATAATCGGAGGGGCGGAGATTGCTCTTACTTTTTATTGAGGAGGAAGCGGAGGCCCATCTGGAGATTGAACTTGAAGGGATGCTCCTTGAAAGAGGTGGAGACATCGCTCTGATTGTCGAAATAGTAGCGGGCGGAGGGCTCGACATAGATGCCCATGAAGGGGAGCAAATCGTATTGGGCGCCAACACCCAGCAGAGCCGAGAACTGCACACCGTCCTTGTCGCTGCTGCGCGACACCCCGTTGGTCTCAGTGCGGGCACTCACATTGAAGTCGGCCTGTGCTCCCGCCTGCGCATAGGTGTGGAAGCGGTTGTTGCTCCACAGCGAGCCCATGACGGTGAGCGGTACACCCACATAATGGAGCGTCTGCTTATCCTTGGTCTGGCTGGTCTTCGAGATATAGGTGAAGTCGGAGCGCTGACGGGTGTAGACGGCACCGGTGGCCAGGCTCAACCGACGGGAAATCGGAAAACTGACGGTGAGACCGAAAGAGAGCGGCTGCTCATGGTGCGACTCCCTGCGTACCTGCGGGGCAGAGCGGTAGATATGGGGTGCTGAGGCCGGCCCGAACAGGTCGGAGCCATAAAAGCCATTGGAGGCGAAGAGCTGCAGACCGGCGGTCTGCGCCCCCGCTTCTTTATCATCGGCGGTGAGCCTTGCCAGCAACGCCTGCTCCTCGTCGAGTGACGATGCCGGAGCGGCAGCGGCCGGTTTGGACTTCAGCTGCTGCGCAGAGACGGCGGATTCAGCCTGTTGCTGCGCAGAAATGGCAGACTTGGTCTGCTGCGCTGCATCGGGGATGGATGGTGCCGCATCAGCGGTTTCGACATCGGTCGCGACCGTTTTTCCGAGCGGTGCGGCTACACTCTTCTCTGCGCTGGCCGCCGATTGCGAGAGCGGCTGACTGCCGGTGGCTGCCGATGCGAAAGCGGTGGCAGGCCCTTTCACCCGGTGCGGGGTGGTATTCTGTGCCAACAGACTCTCGTCGGGCAGTTTTCCCACGGACGCCGACTCCTCGCCAGTGGCGGGAGCCACTTTTTCAGAAGGCTGCTTCTGTGCTGTCATCACCTGCCGGGCAGGCTGCAGGTCACTGCTGTCGCCCCCCTGTTGCTGCCACCAGTAGAGTCCGCCCCCTGCGAAGAGGGCAGCCACAGCGGCAGCCGCCGCCCACCGTCTGAAGATAAAGACGCGGTTGGGCTTGGGTGTGGAGTTCCTGAGCGAGATACTGAGGTCATCCCACAGGCCGGGAGGAGGTGTCTCCTCGTGCGACTGCATTTTCTGCCGCAGTTTATCGGTCCATGTTTCCTTACTCATATATCCTTGTTTTTTATATATTCCTGTATCATTTTGGCCAGCAGTTTCTTGGCTCTTGAGAACTGCGAAGCCGAAGTGTCCTCCTTAATGCCCAGCCGCTGCGCTATCTCCTTGTGGCTGAGCTGTTCGAAGACATAGAGGTTGAGCACCGTTCTATAGCCGGCGGGCAGTTTGCCTATCATGCTGTTGAGCACGGCGGCCGGCACCCTTTCCACCTCAGGTTCACTGTCGTCGGGCACATCGGGCACACTGTCGGAGAAGGTGAGTTTCTTTTCTCTCCGGAGGTAGTCGATGGCCTCGTTGGCGCAGATTCTCAGTATCCATGCCTTGAGCGAGCCTTCTCCCTTGAAACGGAACTGGCTGATTCGGGTGAACACCTTGAGGAAGCTGTCGTGCAGTACATCCCTGGCCTCATAGTCCGAGGTGACGTAACGCAACACCACAGCTGTGGCAAATCCTGCATAGCGCCGGTAGAGGCTGTCCATCGCCTCCATGTCGCCTTGCAGGACTTTCTGAATCAGCTGTAATTCGTTAGCTTCGATACTCATTGATAAAACTGAATAATCCCTAAAACCTTGCACCGGAAAGGTGAGAAAAAGAGCATGGCCCCTTCGTTTCAGGCCCGGCGTGTCACCAAGTCGGCCATGATGGGTATTTCGACGGCGGGAATGCCGTTGCACAGCAGTATGTCGCGGTCGGCCATCAGCGCATTGAAGAGCAAGTCGTTGTTACCGTCGGCCTCGCCACCGTCGGTTTCATTGAGATAAGCCCTGAAGAGTTCCACGGCCTCGGACACCCGCTGTAACGCCCACTTGCAATAGCCCGCGTTGAGATAGTCGTCGGCATTGACGTTCCCTCCGCCGGAGAGCAGGGCGTCGTAGAATTTCTGTGCTTTCAGTGCCTGTCCGTCGGCCATGAGCGCCCATGCCAGCATTCTCTCCACCCTCCGGTCCTTTTCATTTTCGAAGAAGCACTGGTAGAGCATGTCGACCGCCCGTTTGGTCTGTCCGGTCCGTATGTCGCACATGGCGGCATAGAGCACCGTGGGCACATGTCCCGGTTTGAGGTTCATGAGCCTCCGGTAAGTCTCGCCCGCCTCCTCCAGGCGTCCTGCCTGGTAGTAAGCCTTGGCCAGCGAGAGGAGCACCCCACGGTCGTCGGGTACAGTCTTCGCCGCCTGGCTGAGGCATTCGGCAGCCTCATCGAACCGTTTGGTGTGCATGAGCCACGCCCCTCTGAGCATGAGCGAGTCTTTGTCGGTCCGATTCTCCAGCAACCACCGCAGCAGTTGTCCCAACGGCTCATAGCGCTGCTGTTTCAGGAGGAAGCCCCCCAGCTGCGCCATCCGCTCGGCGGGCATGAGTGCCGCCACGCCCTCATGGGCGAAGAAGAGCGCGTTGGCGCTGTCGAAAGGATTGCGGAAGTCTTTCCTTGCCTCGGCCAGTTTGAAGAAGCGGTAGAGGTCCTGCAGATACATGCGCCGTATGTAGGCAGCCGAGTTCATCACCTCCATTTGGTCTATGGGTCCGAACATTTCGGCGTCGCCCAGCATGGAACGGTACTCCTGTGGGAGGCGGTCGAGTACGGAGGCGAGTCCGAGTGCGAACGAGAATTTGTCGCTGTCGCAGAAAGGTCCCTTCTCGATGAGTTTGTCGAGGAGCGTGGTGTCATTGAGTTTTCTTCTCACATGTGCGAGTGAAGGATGGCGGCTGTCGAAGATTCTGAACCAGTTGACCGTCTGGTAGAAGAATCCGAAGCGTTTCATCTGCGAGAAGCCGCCGAAATAGATATCGGCCCCGGCCTTCTGCATGTCCATCATGCGGTGTATGCTCTCCTCCACTTCCTCCATGGCCTTGTCGTCGGCATTGGGGTCGAGGATATCCCTCATGGGGTCCTCCTCCTGCTCAGAGATGCCGAAGCGGGTGATGTTGAGAGGGTTGTTCTTGATGAGACCCGGCATGATATCCTCCTGTATCTGCCGTGTGTCCTTCTCCGCGTTCATGCAGAGGAACACCTGCCGCTGCAGTTGGAAGAGGCTGTCGCAGGTGTCGGCATCGATGAGCAGTTCGGCCAGTGTCTGCCGCACCCCCTCGTCGGTGAGTCTTTCGGGCAGTGTGATGGCCCACCCCACGAGCGCCCTCTGCCTGACCTTCTCGTCGGGATGCTGCCGGTATACCTGTGTGAGTGTTTTCCACTTGAGCGGGTCGAAGATGTTCATGCACGCCAAGGTGACGGCCGCCACGATGAGCGCCGCATCGGCGGTATCGACCGTGGGTGCGAGTATCAGATGCTGGTAGAAGAGCGCCCTGTCGTTGTTCCACGCCTTGGCCACGAGAATGTTGTCGAAGAGCCAGTCGGTGAAGTCGGCGTGCTGCTTGAAGAGTTCTTCTTCTTTCTGTTCGCGCTGCGCGCCGCTCTCCACGAGTTGGAGCATGGCCACATCGGCCACATAATTTTCCAGAGTCTGCCGGATATCCGCTTCGGAGACAGCAGTGCGCCGCTCGGCGCGCTGTGCGGCCAGTGTGTAGGACTGCACATTGCGCACCTTCCATGCCAAGAGCGCATCGGCGCAGGCACGGAAGAGCTTGGCGAGCAACTGGTTGTAGAGTTGTGCGCGGGAGGGGTCGGCATAGCTCTGGCGCATATAGTTGAGCAACAGGTCATAGTCGCCCTGTATCTTCTCATAGCGATCGGTCAGGTGCGCAAAGACACGGTCAACGAGCAGTTTCTGGAAGAGCGAGAGGGCTGCTCCCAGTCTTTTATCAGCGATGAGGCCGAATATACGGTTGATGGTATCAAGATTGTTCATAACGAGCGGAAAAGGTTCAGAAAGTTTTCCATTTCACATTTTTGGTCCGTTCCACGTCGGCCGTTCTGGGCTGAGCGGCATGCGGGAATTCCATTTTCGGCAGTCGGCCGATGATGGAATCGTCGACATGGCAGTATTTTTTCAGCACGTCGGCATAGGCGGCGAGTCCACGCTGGTTGATGGAGTCGCAGGCCTGGTTGTAAGCCTTGACAAAGGCATCGTGCTGCTGTCGGATGCGTGCATCGCCCACCGCCTTTGTCCTTATGGCCAGTACGCCGAGCGAGATATCGCGGTGTCGGGAGTCGAAGAGCACGTTGTGGCGCTGCATGCGTGCCGCTGTGGCCTGCGGCTCGGTGAGCATCACGGCATCAATCTCATTGTTGACGAGCATTTTCAACCTGACATCGACATCATTGATTTGGATTCTGAAGACCGGCAGTTTCGGTTTGGCGCTGTCTACGGCCAGTGTGCCGAGATAGTCGGTGGCGGAGTATCGGCTCATGCCCATCATCTTGTCGCCCAACTGGTCCACCTTCCTCACCCTGGAGAGCCGGTTGCCGATGAGCTGCCAGTAGGCATTGGTGCTGGTGACATAAGTGAGGGGAAGTCCGTTGTGTATGAGCCGTTCGGTTCTCATGAGGTCGCTCGCCATCATCTCCACCTTTTCATCGAGCATGGCCTGGTCGCAGTCCATGTGCGACTGTTTGCACTTGAGGCTCACCGCGACGCCATGGTCATCGAACAGTCCCCTTTCCTTGGCCACAAAGACCGGCAGGCAGTCGGTGGTGGGCGTGACGGCCACCTTGAGGGCCAGCGAGTCGGCCCTGCGCTGTTCGGCCCTGCTAGCCGCGGTTTGCTGAATCTGCTTATTCTCCTTTGAGGAGCATGCGGTCATGGTTCCCATGAGGCAAACGGCGAGGAGGACGGTGCAGAGCGCTCCCTTGGCCGTGAAGGCTCTGTCTGCCCCCGTATGGTGATGATTATTCTGCATAAACTATTATAATAATGTGCAAAGGTAGTGAAAACCGAAAGCAGAACAAAATGAATTCATTCATTTTTTATGCTGAGGTGCATCCTACCTTATGGAAAGGTTGTGAAAACCGAAAGCGCTGAGGTGCATCCTACCTTATGCCGTCACGGTGACTTTGCTCCTTGTGGGGTCAATTTTCCGGACATTCACCTGCACGGAGATACGCTGTCGGAGTTCCTCGACGTGTGAGACGATTCCCACCCTTCTACCGCCAATCTGGTGCAGTTTTTCGAGGGTGTCCATGACAGCGGTGAGGCTGTCGGGGTCGAGAGTTCCGAAACCCTCGTCGATGAAGATGGTATCCACGGCCGAGGGCGTATCGTTGAGTTGTGCGAGGGCGAGGGCGAGGGATAGCGACACCATGAAAGTCTCGCCACCGGAGAGAATTTTTACAAACTGCGGCGGCAGGTTGGTAAAGCGGTCTCTCACGAGTATGGCCAGCGACCCTGGTTCCGACAGCAGTTCATAGCGGTCGGTGAAGTGGTGCAGGTAACTGTTTGCCTTGACGAGGAGGTGGTTGAGCAGGAAGCTCTGTGCTATCTTTCTGAACCGGCTGCCATCGGTACTGCCGAACTCATCGCTGAACTCCTTCCACTTCATTTCCTCCTCATGCAGCCGCTCATAGCGTTCGAGGGCCTCCTGTCGGCTGGTTCTTTTCCTGCTGTCCTCTTCCAGTTGGTTCTTGAGCCGTCCCATCTCCTGTTGCTGTTGACGCATTTTATCCTCGCACTCCTGCATCTGCGATTTGAGCACAACGACGGTGTCGGCAGGCAGGAGCCGGGGTCTTCGCGCTTCGAGCAGTTCTTTCTGCTCCATCGTCTGTTTCACCTTTCCATTGAGCAACGCGATATGCTGTATCATCTCGTTGTGCCGCCGGTCGGTCTCGTCGATTTGCTCAGCAGAGAAACGGGCCAGTTCCTTCAAATCGTCCCTACTGATGTCAGGATGGTCAAGGAAGAACTGACGTATGGAGCTGTCGGCCTCGTCCATCTGCCGCTTCCAGGTATCTATTTCGGTGCGCCACTGCCTGGTGGCATTGAGCAGTGCGGTCCAGTCGGCCGCCAGCTCATTATCTTTCAGCTCCGCGCCAGGAGCGGGAGCGAGAAGGGCTCTTTGCTCCCATTGAGGCATCAAGCCGAGAACAGCCCCGCGCGTCTGGTTGGCCAAGGAAAGGGTTTGTTGCCTAATCTGAATACGCTGGCTCAGCATACTCACCTTTTCGTCGGCCTGCCGCATGTCGGCGGCATCTTTCTGCAATTGCGTGGTGAAAGCCGCTGCATCCGCCTCCCACTTTGAGCGCCAGTCGGTGTAGGTCATCATTTCGTCCACACGCAGGAGCACCTCCTCCGCCTCATCCCGGCATTGGAGCGTTTCCTTTCCGATGCGCTGCAAGTCATTGTCGAGGTCGGTGAGTTTCTGCTTCTCATCTGAAAGAATTTCCTTGGCCTTGCTTTCGGCTTTGAGTAGTCTTTCCTTTTCCTTGCGCAGGCGGTTCACCTCCTTGTTTTTCTCCTGGTACTGTTCGAAGTCGCTTTGCAGCCGGGCGCTCTCGGCCAGGAGGTCACGGTCCAACAGCAAGAGCGTCTGTTCTACCGTCTCCGTTTGGTCGGCATACTGCTGTGGAGAGAGTTGGCAGCCGGCGACTTGGCTGTAGCGCCGCGCCACCTCGTCGAGGTAGGCTTCATAGCGGGTCTGCGCCTTTTTCACCTCCGTGTCGGCCTTTGCGAGGTCCTGGCGCAGATTGGCCAATCCATCCTTGGCGGCCATGACGGCCGACGTGGCCTTTGTGAGTCGGGATTTTGCCTCTTTGTACGCCTCTTCGAGCGGGCGCACGGTCTTCTCGAATACGCTGTCGGTGGCCACTTGATGGTCGACGGTTTGTCCGCAGAGCGGACAGGTATCCCCCTGATGGAGTTTTCTTCTTACGGTGGTGAAACCGTCGGAAATCGACTCCTTCATCACCTCGTAGAGGCGTGCCGTGCTGTCGTGTGCCTCCTGCGCCATCTTTTCTTCGCTCTTCAAGCGCGGGAGTGCGGCCTCGGCCCTTTCTATGGTCTGGCGGATGTTGTCGGCCCTTGTCTTTTTCTCCTCCAGCGCCGACTGTTCCTGTTTGAAGATACGCAGGTCGGCCTGCGACTGAGTCAGGTTGTCACGTCTATTCTGCAGGAGGCTGTTTTTCTCCTGCAGCTCGTCGGGTTTCATGGCTGCCGCCGCCTCTTCGGCCTTCTCAATCTCTTCCTGTGCTTTCTCAACGAGACCGCTGGAGAGTTTCAGTCCGGCCTCGGCTTTCTCGATATTTATTTCGAGAGTCGGCCGGTCAGCCTTTTTCTTTTCCATTGTGCGCTCGTTATCGGAAGCCTTTCTCAGCAGAGAGCCCGCCTGCTGTAGCTGTTGCAGGAGTGTCTGCTCCTTTTCGAGCATGCTTCTGGAGGCATTCCACTGCCCCACCTTCTCCTTCCACTGGACGAGGCTGTCGTTTTCGGTCTGCTGCAGGTCAGCAAGCATGGAAAGACGCATCTGCAAGCGATCGAACCGCTGCGCATAGTCGTCGGTCAACAGTTCAGCCTCCTCCACATTCTTGGCGTGTCTGGTCATTTCGGCCCTCCACCTTCTGGGTTCCTCGGTTTGCCGGTAGAGCTGCACGCGTCTGGCCTCCTGCAGGAACACCTCGTTCCGGCTTTCGGCCGTGGCCACTTGCAGGGCCTCTTGCTGCTCATGGAGAGTGGCGGCATTCTTCTCGCTTTCTTCCAGCCATTTCGCCTTGCCCTCCGCCACTTCCCTTTCGCGGCCGAGAGCGTCCACCGACTCCTCCAGTGCGGATATTTTATCCCGTATCCCGGCCACCTGTTCATCGGAGAGCAGCTCGATGCCCTCGAGCTGTATGTGCGCCCTTGCTGCCTCTTCTTTCTTGCGGCTGGCCATCTCGGCTATTTTCTTGCTGATGGCCGAATAGATTTCGGTGCCGGTGAGTTTTTCAAGAATTTGCGACTTCTCACTGCTGTTGCTCTGCAGGAACTTGGTGAATTCGCCCTGTGCGAGCATGGAAGTGCGGCAGAACTGCTCATAATTGAGATGAATGAGCTGTTCCACCTCCTTGGCCACGCTTTTCGTTACGCTGATTCCCGTCTTCAGATTGGTGAGAGAGGGAGATACCCCTTGCAGTCGTCCGTCGACTCGGTTACGTGCCTTTCTGGCCGTCCATCTGGCCTCATAGTCGGTACCGTCGGGGGTGGTGAAAACGACAGCGGCATAACACTCGCCCGTGCCCCTTCTCATGATTTGCCTTACATCGTCGAGTGAAATCGTGTCGTTCTTTGTCACCACATTGCCCTTTTCTTTTTCTCGGAAGGGCGATGAGAAACGTACCGACTTCTCACCTACCCCAAAGAGACGCGGCGTCTGGCCGAAGAGTGCGAGGCACACGGCATCGAGGATGGTCGATTTTCCGGAGCCGGTAGGTCCGTTGATAAGGAAGAGCGGTTCGTCCTTGAGCGGACTTTCGGTGAAATCGATGACCGCATCCTCTATCGATGCAAGGTTGTGTATGAGTATTTTTTTCAGAATCATTGTATCTCGGCGTTCATTTGTTTTATCACTTGGGCCATCATGCTCACATATTCACGGGTTTTCTCGACGGAGAAGCCCTTCTGTTCCAGGTATTTGCCCGCCACCTCGAGCGGTGTCATCTCTCTGAACTGATCGGGAGAGATATCCACTTGGGGCAGTGTGGCAGTGTGCTGCCGGTTGTCGAAACGCTTGAAGGTGCAGAACCGGCACGCCTTTCCTTCCGCCGCTATTGCCGCCCTTTCGGCGGCATCGGGTGGCAGACCGTCGTTGAGGTTGACGAAGAGGCGGATGTAGGCCTCACTGTCGTCGCTGAACGCACCGAGCGTGTGGAGCGCCTCTTCGAAATCGACGGGCTGGTCGGGGATGGTGAGGAGCGGTCTGCGCGGCTGGATGGGAATGGAAACGACCTGCGGTGTGGCACCATACTCCAAGTCAATGACCGACACGGCATGTTCGTAGGCCTCATCGAAATGAACCGCCAGAGGCGTGCCGCTGTAGCGTATGCGCGGGTTGTGCAGTGGCACCCCCTGCTGCCGATGTATATGCCCGAGCGCCACATAGTCGTAATGCCCGTTGAAGACATCGGTGCTGACGAAATCCATTCCCCCCACAGTGTCGTTGAAGTTCTGATGGCCGGTGATGTCGCAGCCCTCCACGGCCATGTGCGCCATGACCACCACAGGCAGCTGCTGCGTGTTCATCTGCTCCGTCTCCTGCAGGAGGAGGGTGAAGAGCGCCTTCATGCGGTCGCCGTCGGTTCCCTCGAGCGGCACATTGTGGGGATAGACATGAGGCACGGCCACGATGTAGCCCTTGTCGGGTACACAGATGATATGCTCCTGGGCATGCACGGTCTGCGGGTCGCGGCGCAGAGCCCCCACCACATGCACATTGAAGTAGCGCCAGAGGCTGCTGTCCACCTCGAGGCGCGCGGCGCTGTCGTGGTTGCCCGCGGTGATGACGGTGGTCATCTGCAGGCAGGCCCTCTGCACCTGGAGCAGTCCCTCGTTGTAGAGTTTTCGGGCAGCCGCCGAGGGTGTGGGCGTATGGAAGATATCGCCGCTCACCACCATGACATCGGGCTGCTGCCGGGTAACGATGTCGGTGAGCTGACTGAAGAAGTGCTGGTGCTCGTCTTCACGACGGTAGTTGTAGAGTTCCTGGCCCAGGTGCCAGTCGCTGGTATGTAAGATTCTCATAGGCAGTAATAAGATAGGCAGAATTAAATAATAAGGTAAGGCATAGGGTTAAGGCATGAGCTGGAGCACCTCGATGGTAAAGAGCAGGTCAGAATTGGGTTGTATTTCACCGGTTCCCCTGCTGCCATAGGCTTGGTCGGACGGTATGAAGACCTCCCACTTCGACCCCACGGGCATGGAGGTGAGCGCCTTGTTGAATCCCCTCACGGTCTGTGCGGGCCGCATGACGGCGGGTGTGCCGCGCGAGTAGCTGCTGTCGAAGACCTTGCCGCTCAGGAGTTTGCCCTCGTAGTGAAGCTGTACCTGCGAGTCGGTGGTGGCCACAGGTCCATTGCCCTGTTTCAGCACCTTATAGAGCACGCCATTGCCATCGGGCAGCGGCTGGTAGCCCATTTTAAGGTACTTCATGGCATGCACAGGCCGGGCATCGATGCTCACCTCCTGGTAGAGGAGATTTTCCATCATGTCAGATTTTTTCATCAATGGTGCGATACGGTCGGCATACACTTTACAAGCCTCGAGCGGCAGGAAGAAATGGAAGTCGGTCTTCTCAAGAGCCGCTGTTGCCGTTTGGGTCAGCCGCTCGGCTGTTTCGGCCAGCGCTATGACATTATTGCCCGGTTTCTCTATGATGAGCTTTATGGAGTCGAGTGCTCCCAGCGCCTCAGAGAGCGCCTGGCCATCGGTCTGATAGGCTGAAGGAGCATCTACTGCCTCGTCAGAAATATTGTCAATTTGTTTCATCAGTTCGGCATAAGCTTCCATGGTGCCGTCTTGCTGGAAAGCCTGTTTTCTCCAGTCCATGGCCTTAGCCGGACTGTCGCAGGCCACGGCCTGTCCCTGCGGATTGAGGGCGATGGCATCGGTTTCGGCCCTTGCGCCCTGTGCCACCATTTCGTTGAACATGGTGGTGGCCAGTTTCACGGCCAGTGAAGCATTGGCTTTGAATTCCTTGACATTCCGTCCGTAGACATGATGGCTGCAGGCACGCACGCTCCAAATGCAGAGCACCACCAGGAGCAAAGCGCCCACACCGGCCATCGTCTTTCTGAGGAGTGCACGGGATGGAGTTTTTGCTGCCTGAGGAGCAGGCTTTGAGACAGGAGTTTTGCTGGCAGACTTTGAATTAGATTGTTTTTTCATCGCATTATATTGTTATAGTTTTTGCAAATATAAATAAATAGTTTGAAACGGCCAACTTTTCCATGTTAGCGGACAGGGAAGAAGTCTAATCTGCCCTAAGGTTTATGAAAAAAGTATACAGTTTAAAAACAATCAGCGTGGCAGATATATCTATCTGCCACGCTGACACCAAGTGATGTTTGGTCTGTTGGTTTAGAGGAACGGAGTGTTCTCAGCACCACCCTCACCAGTGTTAGTGCTATCAGAAGCCATAACAGTAGCGTTCAGGTTAACGCTCATCACCTTGATTGCAGGCATGAAATAATTCTTCATAATGATTAATGTTAGTGAATTAATAAATGTTTAATACAAGTACAAAGGTAATACAAATAAACCGAACAAAAATACTTTTCAACTATAAAAAGCCAAAAATTAACATTGTTTTACAAAAATGTTTACTTGTGTTGCCCCATCTTCCACTAATGCCGAGAAGTTTCCAGGCAAATGTACTGAGAGGAGTCTGGTGGGGAATATTCAGAAATAAAAGCACAAAAAAGCGCCGGATAAACCGGCGCTGTCATTTCTTCGTAGGAATTAACCTATAGGTAAAATGGCTTAGAGGAACGGAGTGTTCTCAGCACCACCCTCACCAGTGTTGGTGGAATCCGAAGCCATAACAGTAGCGTTCAGGTTAACGCTCATCACCTTGATCGAAGGCATAAAGTAATTCTTCATAATCGTAAATGTTTAAAGTAAATAAATAATATTATTAATTACATTGCAAATGTACTACTTTTTTTCTTTTGAAAAAACATTCTGCAAAAATAATACCCCGTATTTAATACAATTTAACAAAACAGACTTAAAATGCTTGATTTAGACAAATAAAATTAACGTCTGTTTACAATAACATCTTCATTTGTCCTACTTCTATCTTGTCAGAAACTATTTTACAACCCATTTACAGCCCTAAAAATAAAATAAGGAGAAAGAATAATTGGCAAGATTTCTGCAACAATATACAATTATTTCTATAAATTTGCATCATCATAAAGACATCAGTATGCCCATGAACCCCGACAAGCACCCCTTTACCCCCACTTTGCTGCGATGGTATGCCGCCAATGGCCGCGACCTGCCCTGGCGCCATACCTCCGACCCCTACCCCATCTGGCTGAGCGAGGTGATCCTGCAGCAGACGCGCATAAGCCAGGGTATGGCCTATTGGGATCGATTTATGGACCGCTTTCCCACTGTGGCCCATCTGGCCGAAGCCGAGGAAGACGAGGTGCTGCGGTTGTGGCAAGGGCTTGGCTATTACTCTCGCGCGCGCAACCTGCATGCCGCGGCGAAGCAGGTGGTGGCAGCTGGAGGATTTCCCCACAGTGTGGCCGGTCTGAGGGAATTGAAAGGTGTGGGCGACTATACCGCCTGCGCCATCGCCTCTTTTGCGTTCGGAGAACCGGCCGCCGTGGTCGACGGCAACGTATACCGGGTGCTGTCGCGCTATTTCGGCATAGACACACCGATAGACAGCAGTGAGGGGAAGAAAGCGTTCAAACAGTTGGCGCAAGACCTGCTTGCCACCGACACACCTGCCGACTACAATCAAGCCATCATGGACTTCGGGGCTCTGGTATGCACACCAGCGGCCCCCTCGTGCGACAGATGCCCGCTGCAGGAAAGCTGCGAAGCCCTGCGCACGCACCGCACAGGCGCCCTGCCCGTGAAGGCCAAAAGAACCGTCCAGCGGAAGCGCCACCTTATTTATATATATATACGCCACAAGGGTGAAACCGCCTTCAGGAAACGCCCCCTGGGCGACATCTGGGCCGGGCTGTGGGAGCCCCTGCTGATAGAAAGTGATGAGTTGCCCTCCGTAGAAGGACATCTGCTGCTGCTCACCAAGGGTGTGCGGCATCAGCTCACCCATCAGGACATCACGGCCGATTTCTACCTGTGGGAAGTCGACGAGCGTCCTCCGCTGCCAGCCGGATACCAATGGATGAAAGAAGAAGAGGCGGCCAGCTACGGCCACAGCCGCCTGATAGACATACTGTTGGAGCGTTTAGGTGAGTTTGTTCCAGAGCCATAGCACCACGATGGCTCCCACCACCGCCATGACGATGTTGCCCACCAATCCGGTGGCCGTGATACCGCACCAGCTAAACAATCGACCGCCTACCCATCCGCCTACGATGCCCAGGAGCAGATTGATGAGGCAACCCTTGCCCGAACCGCTGTAAATCTTGCTGGCAATGAAGCCAACGACAATACCCGTAATAAGACCTTCCATAACAAACAAAAAATAGTTTTTGCGAAATTAGCACTTTTTTTTGAAAAAACCATTCAGCAGCCGAAAAAAAGATAAAAACGCGAAAACCCCAAAAAACCTCGGCTTTGGCAAAAAAAAAGAATTATCATTTGCTTTGCTCAAAGTTTAATCGTAAATTTGCAGAAACTTTGCCATGAGGAGAAGCGGCGCTGCGAATGCCCCCGGGCACCGCGCTGCCACAGAAAAGAAATGGCGGGGAAAAGAGACCGAACCTATGAGAATAACAGCAATACTCTTATTTTGCCTGACCGCCGTCAATGCGCTGGCGCAGCACTACGGCATACAGTGCGAAGACACCTGCAACCACATACACGGTCTGGACATGAGCCACTATCAAGGCGACGTGTTCTGGGAGACCCTTGGCAACAACAGCCACATGAACTATGTATACTTCAAGGCCACGGAAGGACAGGAGCTGCAAGACTACACCTACAAGCGCAACATAGACCTGGCCCACCGCTATGGTCTGAAAGTGGGCTCCTACCACTTCTACCACGCCAATGTGCCCCAAGTGCTGCAGCTGCACAACTTCATGGCCCAATGCCGCCCCGGCGACCAGGACCTGATACCGATGATAGACATTGAGAAGAAGCCCAGCCACATGAGCACCCAGGTGTTCTGCGACTCGCTGCTGAAATTTCTGCAGCTGGTGGAAGAAGCCTATCACCAGAAGCCCCTGCTCTACACCGGCACCAATTTCTACAACCGTTTTCTGCAGGGCCGTGTGGACGACTACAAACTGATGATAGCCCAATATTCCGACCGTGAGCCGCAATTGGCCGACGACCGCGACTACATCATCTGGCAATATACCGGCAAGGGCCGCATAAACGGTGTGAACACCTATGTGGACAAGAGCCGCATCATGGGCAACCACAGTATGAGAGAACTGAAATTCAAGCGCTGGTAGCGGCCGTGCAGCGACGCCCGCCCCACCATCAAAATATAAAAACAAGCATCAAAGAAGATGGCTATTATAAAATGTCCGGAATGCGGACACCAAATCAATGAGACCGAGAAAATCTGCCCGGTGTGCGGGGTAGAGATAGCCGGCCATGTGGTGAAATGCCACGTATGCGGCGAGGTATACTTCAACGACGAAGCCCTCTGCCCCAACTGCCACAGCACACAATACACGCTGCTCGGCACAGGTGAGGAAATGCCTGAGGAGGAACCCGACGATAAAAAGTTCTTCTATGAAGAGCCGGAGGATGAGCCGGAAGAAGAACCGGCCACACCTGCAGAGACACCTGCAGAGACACCTGCAGCCCCCAGCAACCAGGGAGAGCGCGAAGAGAAAAATGCGCCAGCCGAGGAGCCCTCTGTGAAAGAGGAAGAAGAGGAGGAAGAAGCGAAGCCGACGGTGCCCGCCAAAGAGAAAGACCGGAAAAGAGACCGGAAGAAGAAACGCTACACAGCCCCTGTCTTGAGCGGCAAGGACGCGGCAGCCGATGCCCCTGCCCAAGAGCCGGAGCTGCCCTTCCCCCCGACCGAGGATTCCGAAGCAGCAGACAGCGCGGAGGGAGGCGAGGCCGGACACTCGAACCTGAAACGCAACGTGATATCGTTTGTGGTATCCATCGCCGTAGCCCTGCTGGTGGCCGCCATCAGCGTATACTACTATCAGCAGACCAAGGTGACGAAGGAGAACAAAGACTTTGAGCGGGCCATCGCCAACAACGACACCACGATGATGCAGCTCTTCCTGAACACCTATGCCGATGCCTCCAAAGCCCATGTGGACACCATACACCAACGCATAGCCCAGATAAGAAACGACGAGAAGGCCCTTGGCGTGGCACTGAAAAAACGCGACAAGACCAGTCTGCTGCACTACCTGGCCCAGCACCCCTCATCGAAGGACCGCAAGGCCATTCTGCAAATTGTAGACACGCTCGACTGGGACTCGACCGTGAAGGTTAACAGCCGCCAGGCCTATCAAGACTATCTCACCGCCCACGCCGACGGAGTCTTTGCCGCCGAGGCGAAAGAGAAGTTGCGCGACAAGGAACTGGAGTCGACGCCTGCCGACCGCGACAAGATGGTGAACCTATTCCACGACTTCTTTATCAGTGTGAACGCCGGCGACCAGGAAGGGGTGAAACGCAACCTGAGCAACAAGGTGGACCGGTTTATGGGCACCGAAGGCGCCACCACGAGTCAGGTGGTGGCATGGATGCAGCGCCAGCACGGTGAGGACGTGAGCAAGGTGATATGGCGCATGAACCGCGACTATAAGATACGCAAGCGCGAGGTGAGCGGCCTGGTGCAGTATACGGTAGACTTCACCGCCCAGCGAGACATCGTGAAAGGCGGCAAGAGCCAGACAGAGCACTTCCGCATCACCTCCGGTGTGACCGGTGACGGCAAGATCTCTTCGATGGACATGTCGACCTACACCCCGCAGGCAAAGCCTGCCGCCAGCAGCACATCGAGCAGCTCAACCAGCAGCAAGCCCGCATCGAGCAGCAGCTCCTCGGCCAGCAGCAAGCCTGCTACGAGTTCTAAACCCGCAACGAGCAGCAAGCCCGCAACCAGTTCTAAACCTGCTGCCAGCAGTAAGCCTGCCACAAGCAGCAAACCCTCTACAAACAGCACGACGAAGAAATAGCCCCATCAGGCTGTTTCTCCGTCGCGCCTATATTCTTAACAGCGTCTGATCATATTGCATCAGGCGCTGTTTCTCATTTGTCGGAGCAGTTCTTTCTGCCGTTCACTGAGATGGTCAGGAAGAGACACCTTGTAGGTAATCACCACATCGCTCTTACGGCCCTGCCCTATGTCCACGCCGCGAATGCGCACCTTGGCGCCCGGCTGTGTGCCCGGTTTCACCTTCAGTTTGATTTTTGAACCGCCCGCCAATTGGACCATTACCTCGCCGCCGAGCAGGGCGGTATAGAGGTCGATGGTGATTTCGGACGACGGCGTGGAAGCGGCCGAGCGTGCGGAGCTCTTCCGTCGGGCCGCGCCGGCCTTTCCGAAGAGTTGCTCGAAAAAGTCGCTGAATCCGCCACCGCCGGAGAAGGCGGAGAAGTCGAAGCCGTCAAAAGGTCCTCCGGTGCCCGACCAGCTGAAGCCACCTTGTCCGCCCTGACCGCCCATCTGTTCGGCCATGCGCCAATTTTCGCCATACTGGTCGTATTTTGCCCTTTTCTCCTTGTCGCCAATCACTTCGTAGGCCTCGTTCAGGGCCTGAAACTTTGCCTTGGCCTTAGGGTCATCAGGATGCAGGTCGGGATGAAACTGCTTGGCCCGTTTGAAATAAGCCTTTTTCACCTCGTCCTGCGGTATATCCTTCGGAACGCCGAGAATTTTGTAATAATCGATAAATGCCATAATCTTTTACCTCCTTTTTACCCATTATGCCGCAAAAATCATACCACAGCATGCCGAAAGGGGCAGAAAATGCCATTTAGTCAGCTATAAATGCGAATTAATTGATGAAGAATTCATGTGGAACTCCTTTGTAATTATGTAAGTCTCTGATAATCAATGTCGATTGAAAATGCTCCATTTTAAACGGTACAAATTTTTATTACCCGATAATGGATTCTCTGGTGTCGTCTTGTTGAATTTTTTGACAATTATGAAGCGGTCGACGGGCAACAAAGTTTAAGATTTGGTTAAGATTATTTAACCATCTTGACTGACAGCAATAGTGCTTACGTTCTCTTCCGGGACACCTCAATTATATTGTCCCATGAGTATTTTAACCACACTCAGATGCACCACACTCAGATGTACCTGTCAAGAGCCAAATAAAGAAACTCTTTTGCTGGGAAAGATGATTAAGAGACTAATTCATTCATTGTTGTTGATGAAATCAAAGAAATAGTCATCAAAAAATTGTTATTTCCTATCTAATTTAATTCTGGATAATTTGCGTATATAAATACAAAAATCCATAAATATTCCGATTTTTATGTGGAATTTATTTCCAATTTGACGAAATGACAAGAAAATTTGACGAAATGATAAGAGAAGAAGTGCATTTGTGCCCTACCTTTGCCCCGTCAAAATCAAATTTATGCCAAATGTCAAACACCAAAATGCTGCCATGGAATATGCCATGTGGTATCAGGAGCATCTACTCCAGATGGAGAGTATTATGGGTAAGAAGATAGAGGCAAAAATAGAGGAGATAATTGACAGGAAGTTCAATGAATACATTGATGAAATAAGAGCCGAGAGAAATTCGAACAACAACCCTTAATTTAAATTTATTAACAATTAATTATTTAACAGTTATGAAAAAGACTATTTTCAGTTTCGCCATCGCAGCTGTAGCAGCATTGATGGTATCGTGTGGAGGTAAAACAGAAAACGCTGCTGGTAGCGAGGCTACCGCCGAGGGCGAGCAGGCTACGGAGCAAGTGGTAGATGCTCAGGCTGCACCGGGTGAGATTACAGGTCCCGTGACCATCGAAACGAAGAACTTCTCTATCGACTTGCCCGCTGGCTGGTATGTGAAGAGCCCGAAAGACAAGACTCTCGACGAGATTAAAGATAAGAGAGATTTGAACATCGCAATGAAGGAGCCGCTCAAGCAAGGTAAGTCTTCCAGCTATTATGCCATGCTGATTCAGTCGTTCGAAGGCACTCCCACCGAGCAGGAATACATCGATACATACGTGAAGAATCATAGCGGTGCCGCCGCTGGTGATGCCATCACCATTGATGGCAAGCAAGCAAAGCACTTCGCCAAGGTGACCGAAATAGCTCCCGATGATAAGAAAGAGGAGCATTGCATCACCGTTGCCACCTCAAACGGTTTCATCGGCATCAACACCTATGGAATGGAACTCAGCATCGAGGATGTTCAGAAGATTATCGCCAGCATCAAAGTGAAATAATAAAATGACATCATATTATATAGTGTTATGAAAAAGACTATTTTCAGTTTCGCCATCGCAGCTGTAGCAGCATTGATGGTATCGTGTGGAGGTAAAACAGAAAACGCTGCTGGTGGCGAGGCTACCGCCGAGGGCGAGCAGGCTACGGAGCAAGTGGTAGAGGAAGAGGATGCTAACACGCTGAGCACTGATGCTTTCAGCATGGCCACGCCCGAGGATTTTGAGATCAATGGCAAGCCTGAGTATTTGCAGAAGAACCATGAAATCAGTTTCCGCACCAAAGCCGGTGTGACACCTACCTATGAGATTAAAATCAACCATGATGCCAACATCACGTTTGATGCTCGTCAGTCGGACATCGCCAAGCTGAAAGCTATCGACCCCATCAAGGTGGGCGACGTGTCCTTCCAGGGTGGTTGGCAACCTGATGGCAAAAGCATCGTTCTGTATGCCGACCTTGGCGATAAAGGCACGGCAAGGGTGTTCCTGCCCAAGCCCAGTGGTATGAATGCTCCCGACGATGCTGCTGTCATCGCAAAACTCACCGAACTGCTTTCTGCCCTCAAATTCAAATAAGCAAAACGATTCTTCATTTTCATCAGCCTGGCAACAGTAACACCATACTGTTGTCGGGCTATATTTTTCAATTTAATTGATGAACCGACCTCTCTCTAAACGGCCTTCTTGTACCGTCATTGTTCCTCGCCCCTCATAAAAGCCCATAAACAAAGGGGAAATGATAATTCGGTATCGGTTCGTTTATGTCGATTTTCATTCCATGTGGAACTCCTTTGTAATTACGTAAGTCCTTGACAATCAATGGCGATTGAAAATGCCCCATTTTAAACGGTACAAATTTTTATTACCCGATAATGGATTCTTAGGTGTCGTCTTGTTGAATTTTTTGACAATCATGAAACGGTCGAGAAGCAACAAAGTTTAAGATTTGGTTAAGATTGTTTAACTACCTAGTATAGCTCTAAAATGGGGTGAAAAAGGACTTCTTGTACCGCATTTCGCATCAAAGTTACTAATTACAACCTCGCCCCTTAAAAGCCCATAAACAAAGGGGAAATGATAATTCTACTCTTCACAAGTAAGACAAACGTCGGTAGCATCTTCTTGCCTGCGT
>ONMI01000021.1 GCA_900318915.1 uncultured Prevotellaceae bacterium
AGAGGTGGAATGGCCTGTCTACGACTGGGACGGCGACGGCTATGTGGACCAGTTGCTCATACTCTATGCCGGCAAGGGTCAGAACGCCGGCGGCGACCGAAACACCATCTGGGCCCACCAGTGGTGGATGACCGAGCACAAAGACAAGGAGACGGGCGAGAAGCTGCCCCCCGTTCCGGTGGTGTACGACGGCACCGTGTATCTTATAGACTGCTACTGCGCGGTGTCCGAGCTCGACCAGAAAGGCGGCTACGGCAGTTTCGGCACCATCTGCCATGAGTACTCCCACTGTTTCGGTTTCCCCGATTTCTACTACGGCAGTTACAGCATTGTGGGCGACTGGGACCTGATGGACTACGGCAACTACAACCAAGGCGGCTATTGTCCGCCCGGCTACTCCGCCCACGAGCGCATGCTGATGGGCTGGCTCACCCCCACCGAGCTGACCGCCCCCACCACCATCAGCGGGATGCTCCCCCTGAGCGACGAGGGTCAGGCCTACCTGATACGCAACGACGGTTATGCCGACGAATACTACATCGTGGAGAACCGCCAGCAGAAGGGGTGGGACCGCTACCTGCCCGGCAGCGGTGTGGTGGTGTTTCATATCGACTACGACCCCGCGCTGTGGGGCAGCATCACCGACTTTGTGAACACCTACGACACCCAGCGCTACAGCATCATCCCCGCCAACGGCCGGAGCAGCACCTATATGAGCGAAGGATGGGCCTATCCCTATCAGGACAACGACTCGCTGACCGACGCCTCCACTCCCCCGTCGAAGCTGCTCCATGCCAACGCCAACGGTGAGTATCTGCTGTCGAAACCCCTCTACCATATAAAGGTGGAAAACGGCGAGGCCTCCTTCGACTTCCTCCAAACGGGTGAGTCAGCCGGCCCGTGGAGACCCTCTACCGTATGGGGCGCGTACATATCGTGCGCTGCGAGAACGGCGAAGTCAGGAAGATAGTGGTGAAAGAATAGCCACCGAAGACAGACGGCAAAAAAGTTGCGCCTGCAGGAAGACCCCTTGCAGGCGCAACTTATATTAACCAATTGAATGACCTTTTGGTCAAGGAAGGCATTTACTTCTTGAGATTTCCCAAGATATCGCGTGTCAGTTCCTTGGTGATGGTGCGTGTGGCCGCATTGGTGGCATTCTTCACCACCTTCTGTCCGGCGGTGGTTCTCGACTTGGTTTTCTTGCCCGAAATCTTGTCGCTCACTATTGTGCCCAGCACCGCCGCCAGTGTGGAAGTGATGGCCGTGAGGACTGCCTTGGCCACCTTGCTGAAGAAGCCCGGTTTCGACTTTTCCTTCGCCTCTTTGGCCTCCTCCTTCTCCTTTTCCTTCAGCTGTTTTTCCTCCTCGAGCGCCGCCAGTTCCTTTTCCGACTCTTCCATGAGCACCTCGAAGGCACTCTCACGGTCGACCGGCTTGTCGTACTTGCCGTAGATGCGGCTCTTGCGGATGATTTCCTCTCGCTGCGCCTCGCTGATGGCTCCGATTTGCGAGAGCGGGAAGAGGATTTTGGCCCTCTGCACCATGGCGGGAGCACCCTTCTCGTCGAGGAAGGAGACCAGAGCCTCGCCCGTCTCAAGATTCATAATCGCCTCATCCGTCTTGAAGCTCGGATTGGGTCGGAATGTATCGGCCGCCGCTTTCACCGCCTTCTGGTCTTTCGGTGTGTAGGCCCTGAGCGCATGCTGCACCCTGTTGCCCAACTGTCCGAGAATAACCACCGGAATGTCCGAAGGGCTCTGTGTGATGAAATAGATGCCCACCCCCTTGGAACGGATGAGGCGTATCACCTGCTCAATCTTGTCGAGCATGGCCTTTGACGTACCGTCGAAGAGCATGTGCGCCTCGTCGAAGAAGAAGACCAGTTTGGGCAGGTCCATATCGCCCACCTCGGGCAGTGTGGAGTAAAGCTCGCTCATGAGCCAGAGCATAAAGGTGGAATACAGTTTGGGCTGCAGCATGAGTTTGTCGGCTGCCAGCACATTCATCACACCCTTTCCCCCCTCGCACTGCATGAGGTCGTAGATATCGAACGAAGGCTCCCCGAAGAACTTGTCGGCCCCCTGGCTCTCCAGTTGGAGGAGCGCCCGCTGAATGGAGCCGATAGTGACCGAGGTAAAGAAGCCATATTTGGTAGTATACTCCTTGGCGTGCTTTCCCACCCAGTCGAGCATGGAGCGGAGGTCCTTCAGGTCGAGAAGGAGGAGGCCGCGCTCATCGGCTATTTTGAACACGATGTTGAGCACCCCGTCCTGCGTCTCATTGAGTTGCATGAGGCGCGACAGCAGTTGCGGTCCCATCTGCGAGATGGTGGCCCTCATGGGATGACCCTGTTCGCCGAAGACATCGAAGAACCTGACGGGGCAAGGTTGGAACTGCGGATTATCGATACCGAATTCTGGCAGTCGTTTCTCGATGAATCCACTCAGTCTGCCCGCCTGAGATATACCGGAGAGGTCGCCTTTCATATCGGCCATGAAGCAAGGCACCCCCGCCTGGCAGAATGTTTCGGCCAGCACCTGCAGTGTGACAGTTTTTCCCGTACCGGTGGCCCCGGCTATGAGTCCATGCCTATTGGCCATTTTACCTTCGATGGAAAGCGCTCCGTCGGCGCAATGGGCGATGTACAGCCCTCTTTCTCTATCTAACATATTTCAAGAAATTATAGTTACGAAAAAAGGAATCGAATCACCTGAAGGGTAGATATGTTGCAAATATATAGAAAATAATCGAGAATGACAAAATAATTGAAAAAAAACATTTCCAGCACCTTTTTTGCAGTTAGAGGCAGGTGCGAACAAGCATTTTTCTCTTTTTAGCGACATAGAAGACGGAAATTAGAGAAAATAATGTAAATTTGCAGTCGAGAAGGTAAAAGAATTGTGAAATCACGCCAAACGAACGACGATGATGCAAGTGCAGTTTATCCTGAACCCCATATCAGGCACGAAAGAGAAGTCGGAGATACCCCAGCAGATAGAGGAGCATCTTGACAAATCCCTCTATGACTACACCATCCGCTACACCGAATATGCCGGTCATGCCCGTGAGATAGCCGAAGAAGCCGCCCAGCAGGGTATAGACATCGTCGTGGCCGTGGGCGGAGACGGTACGGTGAACGAGGTAGGCTGCGGTCTGGCAGGCACCACGACAGCCCTTGGCATACTGCCCTGCGGTTCAGGCAACGGTCTTGCCCGCCATCTCAACATCCCCGTCAGCATAAAAGGCTCCCTCGACATACTGAACCGCAACTGCATCAAGACGCTCGACTACTGCACCATCAACGGCCGTCCCTTCTTCTGCACCTGCGGCATGGGGTTCGACGCTTTCATCAGTCAGAAGTTCTCCGAGAGCAAGCGCCGCGGTCCCGCCACCTACGTGGAGAATGTGCTGCGCGAGGGTCTTCGGTATCAGCCCGAGACCTACACGATAGAAGACGAGAGCGGCCGCTACCGCTATCAAGCCTATCTGGTGGCCTGTGCCAATGCCTCCCAATACGGCAACAACGCCTACATAGCCCCGCAGGCCTCGATGAGCGACGGTTTGCTCGACGTGATAGTGATAGAGCCCTTCGACCTGCTTGATGCCCCCCAGATCAGTTTCGACCTGATGAACAAGACGCTGAACAAGAGTGTGAAGGTGAAGACCTTCACCGCCAAGAAAGTGCACATACACCGCAAGCAAGAAGGTCCCGTCCACTTCGACGGCGACCCCATGATAATGGGCACCGACATAGAAGTGGCCGTTGTGGAGCATGGCATCCGCATGGTGGTGAATCCCGACTCCGACGACAATACCGAGGTGACGCCCAACCTGCTTCAGAGCACCATCAGCGAGCTGTTCAACGAGGTGAGCACGTGGCGTTCGAGCATCAACCACCAGCGCCGCAACATGATTGCGATGAACAAGAAGCTCATCCGCAAGTTGACGAAATAAGGAATGCACTACAGGATACCGAAACCGGCGATGTTGGAGCATGGATTGCGTTTTTTAGCGTCAGAACGTCTAAAAAAGGAATAAAAAACACATTTTTCGATTGAAAAACGTTTAAATATGCCTCTTTTTTAATAATTTTGCCGCGGAAAATGCATAAGCATATCCCAAAAGAGCAAGAATATCAAATAAATAGAGAGGATGAAACAGTTTTTTACCATCATTTTGGCTCTACTGGCCCTTCAGGCCGTGAAGGCACAAGGCACAGTAAATGTAGAGATAACCGATGCCAACTGGGCCACCTATTGGCTGACCGACGGCGTAGACTTTACGAGCAACAGCGACATTACCGCCTACAAGGTGACGACAGTGAAGGAGTCGACCGTAGAGCTGTCGCTTGTGACTGGCGGTGTAGCCGGCGACATCGTGATTGTAGCCGGTCTGGAAGGTGTTTATAAAGTGAACGTCGACCCCAATGCCACCCCTGTGACCGGCAATCTGCTGAAGGTATCGGCCGAGGATGTCGTTTCGAACGGCAATTACTACGGTTTGAAGCTTTACGAAGGTGTACTGGGCTTCTACCGAACCGCTGCAGGCAATGAAGTGCCTGCCGGCAAAGGCTATCTGGTGATAGGCGGCAACAACAAGCCCGTATACGGTCTGGAGCTTGATGCCGCCGGCATAGAGAGCGCCACGGTGAACAGCGGCGACGGCAAGTTCTACAATCTTCAGGGTATGGAAGTGAGCCACCCCGTGCGTGGCATCTATATTCATAACGGCAAGAAGATAGTGGTCAAGTAAGGAATCATCACATAAGCAAGAGGGTATGTCAAAATTGGCATGCCCTCTTTTTTTGAGGACAAAAGAGGTGCTGTTTCCGTCATTTATAACAAGACAATCACATTATTAAATATAAGGACCATGACAAGATACCGTGCCCTTTTGCTGTCGCTACTTACAGCCATGTGCCTGACCGCAGGTGCGCAAGGCGGACTGGTGGACACCGGCCGCTCCCATTATGCCATCATGAACAGTGTGCCCCTTGGTGCCACCCACTGGACGGGCGGTTTCTGGGGCGACCGTTTCGGAGTGCTGAGCGAGACCTCGCTTCAGAGCATGTGGAAGACATGGGACGACCCAGAAGTATCGCACGGTTTCCGCAATTTTGAGGTAGCCGCCGGCACCGTGGCAGGCGTGCATCACGGTCCCCCCTTCCACGACGGCGACATGTACAAATGGCTGGAAGGCGTGGCCACGGTGTATGCCGTGACCCATGCCCCCCAGCTCGACGCCCTGATGGACAAATTCATTGAGCAAGTGGCCAAGGCCCAGATGGCCGACGGCTACATCCACACCCCCGTGGTGATAAAAGAGCGTTTCGGCCAGGTCGGGAAGGACAACACTGTGGTAGGCATCAAGACCGACAGCGAGAAGACCGGTTCGTTTGCGAGCCGCATGCACTTTGAGACCTACAACTTAGGCCATCTAATGACGGCCGGTGTGGTACACTACCGCGCCACGGGCAAGCGCACCCTTCTGGACTGCGGCATCAAAGCCGCCGACTTTCTGTACCGCTTCTGGAAGGAAGCCCCGGGTGACCTGGCCCGCAATGCCATCTGCCCCTCCCACTACATGGGTGCCGCCGAGATATACCGCTGCACCGGCGATCAAAAATACCTGGAGCTGGCCGAGGGGCTGATCAACATCCGTGACCTTGTGGAGAACGGCGAGGACCACAACCAGGACCGCATACCCTTCCGCAAGCAATATGAAGCCATGGGCCATGCCGTGAGGGCCAACTATCTGTATGCCGGTGTGGCCGACCTGTACAATGAGACCGGCGAGGAGCAGCTGCTCAAGAACCTGACCAGCATCTGGAACGACATCGTGGAGCACAAGCTCTACATCACCGGCGGCTGCGGCGCCCTCTACGACGGCGTGTCGCCCGACGGCACCACCTACAACCAGCCCAGCATCCAGCAGATACACCAAGCCTACGGCCGCCAGTATCAGTTGCCCAACGAGACCTCCCACAACGAGACCTGCGCCGACATCGGTCTGCTTCTCTTCTCGTGGCGCCTCTTCACCGCCACCGGCGAGGCCCGCTACGCCGACATGGTGGAGCACGAGCTCTACAACGGCATTCTGAGCGGTATCAGTCTCGACGGCGAGGACTACTTCTACACCAACGCCCTCCGCAAGACCGCCGAATTCCCCTACAAGATGCGTTGGCCGAAGAGCCGCCAGCGCTACATCAGCTGTTTCTGCTGTCCTCCCAACACCCTGCGCACCCTCTGCCAGGCCCAGGAATACGCCTACAGTCTGAGCGCCGGCACCCTATGGTGCAATCTCTACGGCGAGAACGAGCTGAAGACGAAGGCCCTGGAGGTGACACAGCAAAGCGGTTACCCCTATGACGGCAACGTGGTGCTGACCCTCCACAAGGTGAAGGGCCTTCAGACCGTGAAGCTGCGCATACCCAGCTGGTGCACCCACGCCACGATATTGGTGAACGGAGAGCCCTGGAACGCCGACATCCAGCCCAACAGCTATGTGGCCGTGACCCGCAAGTGGAAAAAGGGCGACAAGATAGCCCTGAGCATGGACATGCACGTAAAACTGCTGGAAGCCAACCCGCTGGTGGAAGAGAGCCGCAACCAGACCGCCGTGCAGCGCGGTCCCATCGTCTACTGCCTTGAAGGAGCCGACATAGAAGGCGGCGGCAAGCTCTGGGACATCGTGATACCCAGCGACATAGAACTCACCCCCTGCCCCGCCACCCTGAACGGCCACGCCTACACCGCGCTGGAAGGCCGCGCCCGTCTGTCCACCTCCGCCCCCTGGAGCCATCAACTCTACCGTGAGCTCGGCACATCACGTGAGGACGTGAAGATACGGCTCATACCCTACTATGCCTGGGGCAACCGCGGCGAGACGGACATGACCGTATGGCTGCCCGTATCAAAATAGCTTCAAAATGAAGAAGAGCCACCTACTCATCCTATCCGCCATCGCCTTGATTTGCCTGTGCCGGCCGACCGGTATCAGTGCCCAGGACCTCCATGTACGCGCCGACGGCGGGCCCACGCTGGCCGAAGCTTTCCGTGCCGCGCGCGAGATGCGGCGTGCCGACACCCTCGGCACGCTCGGCACCCTGACCATCCAGCTGGAGCGCGGCATCCACCGCCTGAAAGAGCCCCTGGTGATACGCCCCGAAGACCGCGACATCGTGGTGCGCGGCCGTGACGGCGCCGTGGTGAGCGGCGGCATCGCCATAACGGGCTGGAAGCGCGAGGGCAAGCTGTGGGTGGCCCAGGTGCCCGACTTCAACGGCCGTGCGCTGGAATTCAGGCAGTTGTGGGTGAACGGCCGCAAGGCCGTTCGCGCCCGCGACGTGGCTGACTTTGAGCAGATGCACCGCATCCGCTCCGTCGACAAGCAGCGGCGCGAGTTGTGGGTACCCTCCGAAGCCGTGAAGAAGATACGCAAGGCCCCCCATGCCGAGATGGTGCTTCACGAGATGTGGTGCGTATCCGTGCTCCGCATCGCCTCGCTGCGTATAGAAGGCGACTCAGCCGCCGTAATCTTCCATGAGCCCGAGCGGCGCATCCAGTTTGAGCATCCCTGGCCCACGCCCATGGTGACCAACGACGGCCGCAACTCCGCCTTCTACCTGACCAACGCCAAGGAGTTGCTCGACGAGCCCGGCGAGTGGTATTTAGACCTGGCGACCCATAAAGTCTACTACTACCCCCTTGCCGGCGAGGACCTGCGCACCGCCGAAGTGACCGTCCCCATGCTGGAGACCCTTGTCAGGATAGCAGGCACAGCCGACACCCCCGTGAGCGGCATCCGTTTTGAGGGCGTCACCTTCTCGCACACCACCTGGCGCCGCCCCTCGTTTGAGGGTCATGTGCCCCTTCAGGCCGGCATGTATCTGACCGACGCCTACAAGCTTCGTCCGCAGATGGTGCGCCGCGACAACCACAAGCTCGACAACCAAGGATGGCTGGGCCGCGCCACAGCCGCCATAGCCTGCAGCTGGTGCGAGAACGTGTTTTTCGAGGGTTGCGACCTGCGCCATCTTGGCGGCAGCGGTCTCGACTTTGAAGAAGGCGTGCACCACAGCGGCGCCACTCGCTGCACCCTGCAAGACATCGGCATGAACGGCATTGTGGCCGGCAGTTTCTCCCCCGCCCCACACGAGACCCACAAGCCCTACCGGCCCTCCGACCTGCGCGAGGTGTGCAGCGGCCTCACCATCAGCGACTGTCTGATAGACGATGTGGCCAACGACGACTGGGGCTGTGTGGGCATCGCCGCCGGCTACGTGGCCGAGACCACGATAGCCCACAATGAGATACGCGAAGTGTCGTACACCGGCATCAGTCTGGGCTGGGGCTGGAACCGCGACCTTGTGTGCATGCACGACAACCGTGTGGAAGGCAATCTGATACACCACTATGCCAAGCACATGTACGACGTGGCCGGCATCTACACCCTGGGCAACCAGCCCGGCACCCTGATAGAAGGCAATGTAGTGCGCGACATCTACACCCCCGGCTATGCCCACGACCCCCATCACTGGTTCTATCTCTACACCGATGAAGGTTCGTCGAACATCACGCTGCGCAACAACTGGACCCCCGAGGAGAAATACCTTCAGAACGCCAACGGCCCCGGCAACCTGTGGGAGCACAACGGCCCCATGGTGGATGACAGCATCCGGCAGCGGGCCGGCATCCGGCCATAATCCCCCCCAGCAGACAATAAAAAAACACAAGATAATGGAAAAAGAGAAAAGCAGTTTGAAGAGCACGATAGCCGTGTCGCTCACCAACTATCTCGACGCCGGCGCCATTGTGGCCGGCGCGAGCGGTCTGACCCTTTGGAAGAACTACCTCGGTCTGACAGAAGGCCATCTGGGCTGGCTCAACGCCATCAGCGCCAACTGCCTTGGTGCCGCCATCGGTGCCATCATAGGCGGTTTTTTGGCCGACCGCTACGGTCGCAAGGCCATCTACACCTACAACATGCTGGTATATATGACCGGTGTGGCCCTGATAATGTGCTCCGTGAATTTCGGCATGCTCCTCATGGGCTTCCTCATCACCGGCATATCGGTGGGTGTGGGTGTGCCCGCCTCGTGGACCTACATATCAGAGAGTTCGGAGACCTCCAACCGCGGCCGCAACATCGGCATTTCTCAGATGGCCTGGGGAATCGGTCCCACCATCATCCTCATTCTCGGCACCCTGCTGGCCCCTCCCACGAGCGGTGCCGGCAGCGAGGGCATGCTCTTCGGTGCGGTACAGTCGCTGGCCTCCCTGTTCGGTGTGAGCGGCGAGGGCGCCAGTCTGAACGTGTTCAGCAGCCGCATCGTGTTTGCCTCCCTCTTTATAGTCGCCTTCATAGCCTGGCTGCTGCAACGCCGTCTTGAAGAGTCGAAAGAATGGCAGAACATGCGTACGAGCACGCAGGCCACGGGTGGTTCACGTTCCACCTTCTCCTCTTTCGGCTCGCTGTTCACCAACCATATGAACGTACGCACTATTCTGTTTCTGGCCGGCATGTATCTCACCTGGAATCTGGTGAGTTCGGTGATGGGCTTCTTCCAGCAGCACATCTACGAGACCGCCGGCGGTCTGTCGAACGAATACGCCAACATGCTCAGTGTGGGCCAATGGATTATCATCATCGCCACCACCTTCGTCTTCTCGCTGATAGTGGACAAGGTGAACCAGCGCTGGCTCTACTTCGTCGGTGTGAGTTTTGCGGTGCTGGCCTGGCTGCTCATCCTCACCGTAGGCATCAACAGCATCACCGGTCTGATTATCTTCACCCTCCTGTGGGGTTTACAGGGCGGTATCTCCGTGCAATCGTTCTACGCCCTCTGGGCCTCGGAGCTCTTCCCCGCCAAATACCGTGCCGCCGCCCAGGGCGTGATGTTCTTCATCGTGCGCGGTCTGTCGGCCGCCTGGAGTCTTGGTTTCGTCTACATCTACGGCGAGCACGGCGAAGGATTCAACCGCGCCGCCTACATCATGCTGACCCTGCTGCTCATCTCGCTCATCATCGGCACGGCCGGTGCTCCCGACACCCGCGGCAAGAGTCTGGACCAAATCACGCGCGAGCGGTATGGCGAATAAGGAGCGTGCCACCTGGATATGGTATCCCGGCGATTTTGAGATATGGCTGGGCAACCGTTTCAACAACCGCCGCACGGAGCGCGGTGCGATGTTTCCCCCCTTCTGGAAACAAGACAGCCCATGGAGCACAGTGGTGTTCAGCCTCACGGCCGAACTGGCAGAGGCCGAGACCGTAGCGCTGGCTGCTGAAGGCGACTACAACGTGATGATAGACGGGAAGTTGCAGTTTGGCATGCCCACCAGCATTGAGCTATCCCCCGGCACCCACCATTTGGACATCAAAGTACACCATGAAAGCGGCGTGCCATGTCTGTATGCCAAGGGCCATACCATCCAGAGCGGCAGTCACTGGCTGGTGACCTATGAAGACAAGATATGGATAGACGAGAACGGCGAGGCCCACGGCAGCGGCGTGTACACCTATGCCGGTAGCTGGCACTTCGACAGCGCCGCCGACAAGCCCTCCCAGTACCACCTGCCCCGGCAATACAAGTCAGCCTCAAGGAGCGAGACACTTCCCGGCGGCCTGCTCATTGACTTCGGTCAGGAGACCATGGGCTACCCCGTGCTGCAAGACATACAACAGGAAGGCCGGCTTCACCTCTACTACGGCGAGAGCCGCGAGGAAGCCACCGACGCCGCCCATTGCGAGACCCTGGACAAGCTCGAAGTAGACAGCCAGACGGTGACCGACCTTTCGACCCGTCGCAGCACGCCCCGCACAAGCGACTACACACTGGCCAACAGCAAAGCCTTCCGCTATCTCTACCTGGTGACGGAAGGCAAGGTCAGTGTAGGAGCCATCGGTCTCGACTACGAATACGCCCCCTACAGCGCAGCCCACAGCGGCTGTTTCCGTTGTTCCGACCCCGAGGTGAACCACATCTGGGACGTAGCCGCGCGCACGATGGACCTCACGACCCGTGAATTCTTCCTCGACGGCATCAAGCGCGACCGCTGGATATGGAGCGGCGACGCCATACAGAGCTACCTGATGAACTACTATCTGCGTTTCGACACCGAATGTGTGAAGCGCACCATCCGTCAGCTGCGCGGCAAAGACCCCGTGACCTCGCACATCAACACCATCATGGACTACACCTTCTACTGGTTCAAGTCCATCGTCGACTACTACGACTACACCGGTGATGTGGCTTTTGTGCGGGAAATCTACCCCCGTATGCGCACCCTGATGGCCTACTGCCTGGAGCGTGCCGACAGCGTGCTGCACATGGAAGGCAAGGCCGACGACTGGATATTCGTAGACTGGACAGACTTTGCCATGCACAAGCGCGGCACCCTCTGCTTAGAGCAGATGCTCTTCTGCAAATCGCTCGAAGCCATGGCCCACTGCGCCGACATCCTGTCCGACCATCCCCTGGCAGACGCCCCGCAGGGCAGCCTGCCCGCCACCGTATACCATTCCGACGCCCTTCGCTATTCGGTCATGGCCCACCGCGTAGAAACCGATTTGAAAACGCAGTTCTGGAGCGAAGAGCGCCACGCCTACCTCCATGCCCTGGAAGACGGAATGCTGAACGACATGGTGACAAAATTTCCCAACATCTTCGCCATCCTGTACGGCTATGCCGCCGCCGCCGAGCAAGCAGCCATCAAGCGCCATGTGCTGCTGAACGACGCCGTAGACAAAATTACGACCCCCTACATGCGGTTCTATGAACTCGACGCCCTGTGCACGACCGGTGAGCACGCCAGGGTGCTGGAAGAAATCAAATCGTACTGGGGCGGCATGCTGCGCGAAGGCGCCACCAGCTTCTGGGAGAAATACGTGCCCGAGGAGCACGGCGCGCAGCACCTGGCCATGTACGGCCGTCCCTACGGCAAGAGCCTCTGCCACGCGTGGGGTGCCTCGCCCATCTATCTGCTGGGCAAGCATTACCTCGGGGTGCGCCCGCTGAAAGCCGGCTACGATGAGTTTGAGGTAAAGCCCGTGCTGGGCGGTCTGGCATGGATGGAAGGCACTGTACCCACCCCCCACGGTCTGATCAGTGTGAGCATAAGCGCAAGCCAGCTCAAGGTGCATGCCGACGAGGGGCACGGATACGTGTACCTGCCCCAAGACCGGGCTGTGGCAGGCAGCACCCACCCCTTGGAAGCGGCTGCCGACGGGCGGCAGCGGATATGGCTGGAAGCCGGTGAGGACGCCCTGGTGGACTTCACTGCGCCGTAGCAGTAGAGACCGCAAAAAAAGGCAACAAAAAATAAGGGAAAAAGTTGCAGAATCAGTAAAAAATGATTATTTTCGCAGCAAGTTATTTTAACCGCTGCTATCCAACAGGGCATAGGAGCCACCGCATGCCCCACCTGCCCTGAAGACAGGCTTACAGACACTGACCTATAGAGTTTTTTATCTACTAATAATTTAAGACCAAATCAAAAAGGACGATGAACAGACCATTACGCATGATGGGCACCTTGTGCCTGCTGCTGCTCGCTGTATTGACCGGCCGGGCAGCCACGGTGAATGCCGTATGGGACTTCTCGGATGAGTTTGCGAGTTTCGAGACCATCCAGGGAACCACCGGCACGTTCACCAACAATGGTGTGGTACTGACCGTTGACGCCACGAACGGCAAGTTCAGGGCCAACGGCAACAGTGCTCAGATGAACGAAGGCACCTTGCTTCAGGTGCCAGTAGTGTCGACCGACGACGAGGTGAGTTTTGTGGCCTATGCCGCCAACTACTCACACTTCACGGTGGGCGGCGAGGACTTTGACGGCCAGGCCGACGGCAGCCACAAGGCCACCGCAGCCGAAGTGAAAGCCGGTTATGTGCTGATAGCCTCGATGAACAACAACAGCTACATCAAGAGTGTGGCCGTGACGCAGCACCAGCCCGAGCCCGTGCTGGAGGAAGACCTGACCGCGATGTGGGACTTCCAGCACGCCAATCCCGCTACGCTGCCCGACGTGCACATTGAGCGCGCCACAGGCACGGTAGAATCGACGGTGGCCGGTGTGAGCATGTTTGTGGATGCCACCAACGGCAAGCTGAAGGGCCGCGCCAGCGATGCCCAGTTCAATGCCAACACCATTCTTCAGATACCGGTGAAATCGGCCAAAGACATCGTAGAGGTGACCAGCTATCCCGGTTACGGTGCCGGCCGCCTGATGGTGGGCGGTGAGGAAGCCACCGGCGATGTGACCACCCACAAGGCCACCACTGCCGAGGTGAAACAAGGCTATGTAGAGGTGAAAGGCATCCAGGAGAGTTATCTGTACTGTGTAAAGGTGACCTTCGTGTCGCCCCTGCAGGAGAAAGCCCTCTATGAGACCGACTTCACCGACTGGCCCACGATAAACCGCAAGGAAGCCAAGGGTGAGGAAGTGACGGTGACGACCAACTACAGCCACGAGACCCTCAAGTTTACGCTGACCGGTGTAGGTTCCGACCCCGCCGGCACGAATGCCAAGTTTGCCGACTACACCGGCTACATGATTTCGGCCAAGTATCCCGGTGAGTTTGCCGATGAGGAGCCCTACGCCATCACGAGCCCGCTGGCCTCTATTACGAAGATAGCGTTCACGCAGTGCGCCACCGGCGGCAACCGCGGTTGGGTGATTGCCGTGAAGGGTGACGGCGACGAGGACTGGGTGCCCGTATTCAACAAGAGCATCGCCACCGCGGGCGGCGAGACCCACACCCTCGACATCAACCGCAAGAACGCCCAGCTGAAGTTCTACAACTTCAACCAGGCGCAGAACTCCTACATGATGGACCTGAAGATCTACGGCAAGGTAGACCTGAGTCAGGCCCCCTCGCTGGCCAGTTTCAGTGCCAACGGCGAGACCTACCAGGCAGCCGACGTGTTCAAGGAGAACGCCGACGGCAACATGGAAGCCACGATTGAGATCTCGAAGGCCGCCGAGATGATAGGCGAGAGCAACCCGCTGACCGACATCACGCCCGAGACCGGCGAGGTGGGCACGGTGACCTATGCCGCCTCCGCGGCAGACCCCACCGCCACTGTAGTGACCATCCCGGTGGAATACAACGGCGAGACAGCGACCTATATCGTGAACTGCGTGTGGAAGCCCGACTTCACCGTGACGTATATGGACGGTGAAGAGGCCGTAGGCACCCAGACGGTGGAGAAAGACGCCGCCATCGGAGAGATGGCCTTCGGTGCCGACGACGTGAACGTGGCAGAGGGCATGAAATTCCGCGGCTGGTGCTTTGCCGACGGTGACGGCCAGAAGGCCACGGAGGCCACAGTGGTGACCGGCGACCTGACGCTGACCGCCCTTGTGACCGACATAGAGGGCGACGACAACACCGAGCGCAACACCTACGACTTCCGCAAGCGCTGGTTCTATCCCGAGGACCATGAGGGTCTGCTCATAGAAGGCCCGTGCAGCTACAACGGCTCACAGCACGGCTACGACCTGAAGCCTGACTCACGCGTGAAGTTATATGTGACAGGCAAGGCCACCATCGTGGTGAGCAACTGCCAGTATGGCCGTGGCGACATCAACGTGCTGAATCCTGCCGGCGAGCAGATAGGCACCATCAGCGTGCCCTCGAGCGACGGTGCCCTAAGCGCCGTGAGCTATGACGGCGAGGCCGGTTGGATAACGCTTGAGATGACCGCTCAGAGCTACCTGCACTATGTGACGGTGATCAACCTGGGCGGCATAGAGCCCATAGAGCCTGTGAATGGCTACTACATCGCCAAGGCCGGCGATGTGAGCAGTCTGCGCAACATCCTCGACATGGTGACTGTGAATGCCGTGAACGGCGAGCGGGTGAAGATATTCCTGCCCGACGGCATCTACGACATGGGCGAGACCGCCCTCACGCCGATACCCGCAAGCAACATCTCGCTGATAGGCCAAAGCATGGAGAAGACCCTCATCGTGAACGCCCCGAAGGTGAAGAACGAGGGCATCGGCACCACCGCCACCCTGCTTATAAACGGCGGCACGGAGAACACCTACTTCCAAGACCTGACGCTGCAGAACGCCCTCGACTACTACAGCTCGGGCGCTGCCGGCCGTGCCGTATGTCTGCAGGACAAGGGCAACCGGACCATCGCCAAGAACATGCGCATGCTGTCGTATCAAGACACCTACTACTCGAACAACAACAACATGCAGGCCTACTGGGAAGACTGCGACATACACGGCACCGTGGACTTCATCTGCGGCGGCGGTGACGTGCTCTTCAAGAACACCATGCTGAGTCTGGAGCCCCGCAATGCCAACGGCACCGGCGAGCGCACGCTGACAGCCGCCACGACGACGACCGACTACGGCTATGTGTTCGACGGTTGCAAGATTGTGGACCTGGCCGAGGGCAAGGGCAGCTGGAACTTCAGCCGCACCTGGCAGAACACCCCGATTGTGGTGTTCAAGAACACCACCCTGGACGACAATGCCGCCCAGACCATCATTGCCACCCGCTGGACGCCTAAGGGCATGAACAACACGGAGATCAACATCTTCGGCGAGTACAACACGATGAACGAGGCCGGTGAGAACATCACCCCCGAGAGCAATGTGGTGACCGGTTACAACGGCAGTTTCGAGACGGTGCTTACCGCCGAGCAGGCCGCCAAGTACAGCTATGAGAACATGTTCTCGGCGAATGCCAAGGCATGGGATCCCGCCTCGCTGACCCAGCAGGTGCCCGGTCCGAAGGCCAGCTATGCCGGCGGCGTGCTGACATGGACCCCCGTGGCCGAAGCCACCGCCTATGCCATCTTCAAGAACGACGTGTTTGAGGCCATCGTGGACGCCAACACCAGCAGCTACGAGATAGCCCTCGAGGCTACCGACGTGCTGAGCATCCGCAGCGCCAACGAGATGGGCGGTTTCGGTGAGGCCACCGAGGTGAAGATGGAGAATTCGGAGCTACTGCTCGACGAGAACGTGGTGAACGAACTGCCTGAGAGCGGCACAAAGGTGAGCAAAGTGAAGACCGTGCGCACCCTCCGTGGCGGCATGTGGAACACGCTGTGCCTGCCGTTTGACGTGACCGTCGATGCGCGTGCCGAGGAGAGCCACCCGCTGCACAACGCCACCCTGCTTGCGCTGAAGGAAGGCAGTTATGACGCCGGCGCCAACTTTGAGCAACTGGTATTCGAAGAAGCCCTCGGCATGATGGCCGGTTTCCCATATCTCATCAAGCCCGAGGCCGACATTGTGAATCCGGAGTTCAACAACGTGACCATTATTAACAGGGGGGACATCATGTGTTCGACCGGCGACGGCAACGCCATGATGACAGGCGTGGTGAATCCTTACACCTTCGACTCAGCTGCCTCCGATATCTTCTTCCTGCTGCCCGGCAACCAGTTTGCCTATGTGTCCGAGCCCGGCACGATGAAGGGAATGCGCGGTTACCTGATGCTTTCGGACATCGAGGCCGCCGACCTCTCGAACATGACCGTGGTATTCACTGACACCGACGGCATAGAGTATGTGAGCACCCCGAGCGCTGCTGACAATGCCCTCTACGACCTGCAGGGCCGCAAGTTGAACAGCGTGCCGCAGCACGGCGTGTACATCAAGAACGGAAAGAAGTATGTGAAATAAAACCTCAAAAAACTGTTTTGCAATATGAAAAGATATCAAGTACCTGCCATCAAGACGATGGTGAACGTGATGACGGAGAGCATTATTGCAGCCTCCGACAACTTCAACTTCAATTCAGACCAGACAGGCGTGATGCCGGTGATACCGGGCGGCGGTAATCCCGCGGATGCCATTTAACCTAAGAGGGGGGCCTTTTGAAGGCTCCCCTCTTAGGTTTTTATTTTAGGAGTGTAGACATAGGCATCTACTATATGTCATTTTATCATTATTTGATTCTACAGATAGAAATCACGGAGGAGGGAGGCGTACCAAGGGGAACGGTGTCCGGGGGCGTCCTCGATGACGCCCTGCTCGATGAGGCAGGGAGAGGAAGGCGGCTGTAAGGAGAAGGAAAGCAGGTGGCGGCGCGGTGCCTTGCGCGGTGTGGTGCGCACATCGCAGCGACGGCAAAGATGGAAGCCATGCTCGCGCGACGCCTTGAGGAGCGCCTCGAGGCAGTCGAACGGGATGACCACAGTGAAGACGCCTGTGGGAGTGAGCAGGCGGGCGGTGCAAGCGAAGAGATCGTCGTAAGAAAGCGACACATCATGCCGCGCCATGGAGCGCGACCCGTCGGGGCAGCGCAGCGCCTGCTGGAAATACGGCGGATTGGCCACTACGGCATCGTAGCGAGCCCCATTCGACTCATCGGCCGCCCACTGCTGGAGAGAAGCCAGCTGCACCGCCACCCTATCGGCGAAAGGCGATGCCACCACATTCTCGTTCGCCTGCCCGGCCGCCAGCGGGTCGACCTCGACCGCATGGACCGTGGCCATGGGGAACCGCTGCGCCATCATCAGCGCGACGACCCCTGTGCCGGTGCCCACATCGAGGATGTGTGCCCCACCCTTCGCCCAAGCCCCCAGGAGCGCGCCGTCGGTGCCCACTTTCATGGCGCACCTGTCCTGAAAGACGGTGAACTGTTTGAATCGGAAGAAATTATTCGCCATACCTGCCTGTAGAAAAATAACGTTGCGAGCCCCTCTATCAAGACTGCGGCCGTGCAAAGATAACAAAAAGTAGGCACAAAAGCGCAGGAAGGGCCGCCAAAGGCGCCTAAAGAGCGCAAAAAGGAATGGAAAACCGCCCGGGATATTCGAAATAAAAATTATTAAAACACCTTTTATTGAATCTAATCTATTATCTCTGCTCATTTGAAATTCAATATTTTTATAACATTGATTTTAGGCATTTATTGTATAGTTCAACACAAGTTATGAAAATGACAATATTTTTGGCATAGTGAATCAATGTTCGTCAGAGGAGGGCGTAAATGGTGTCCCTATGACGACCTGAACTGGATATTTTATTATTGACTTTTATATAATTAAAGCGTTCATAGCCATATGGCGATATTCGTCTTTTTTGTTATTTTTGCAAAAAAATGGCATTTTAGGGTGATGATTCTTCATGCTTCGTTGTATATAAGTCAAAACAGCGAGCTTTTCAAAATGTAATGATCAAAGAACCAAGCTTGTTTGAACTAAGTCAAATTGAGAAAGGTAGAATGAAATCCAACGAGAGATGCAAATAAGAGAACAACAGTTTGAACGACTTTTCCGCTCCGAGTACGGCAGGATGTACCGGGCCGCCCATATCCTGCTGGGCGATGACGAAGAGGCAAAAGATGCCGTACAGGATGTCTTTGCACATCTGTGGGACGGTGGCATCGAACTGCGTGAGGGGTCGCTGCGGACATTCCTTCTTACTTGCGTTCGCAATCGTTGTCTGAACATCATTTCACAACGCAGGCATATTGTTGAGCCTTCGTTGCAAACACTCGACATTGCGGAAACCCATGAACCATGGGATGGAAAGACTGACGACGAACTGACAGAAATGGTGCTGAATTACGTAGATGAGCGACTCACTCCGCAGACCAGTCGCATCATACACATGCACTATGACGGCCAGCAGTCGTATAAGGAAATTTCCAAATCCCTCGGTATCAGCCTCTCCGCTGTAAACAAGCACATCGTGCAAGGTTTGAGAAAACTGCGTCACACTTTTAACCGAAAAGAAGTATGAAGAAAGAAGAGAAAATACGTATGCTGCTCCATCCGGAACGATACACCGACGAACAAATAGAACGGATGCTCGATGATGCTCCTATCGTTGAACCTGACATAGACGAGGAGTGGCACCAATTCAAGGAGGGACACCGACAGCATCGCCAACCCATGCGATGGGCTGCCATTCTCATCACTGCGGCTGCACTTTCCGGCATATCATATGCTGCTATTCATCATTTCCAAAAGACAAGGGAAAATAAACAGGAAACCATTGCCTTGCCGCAGCAGAAACCATTGGCAAGGGAAGTGATGTGGAAAAAGGAGTCGCAAAGTATTGACTCTACCATGGAGAAAACCGAATCCACCAAGAAAAACCAACAGTTCAACAACGTCCCTCTGCAACAAATCATGCAGCAGATATCCAAAGATTATGGTGTTGAAGTGGTTTTCATAAATGAAGCCGCACGCAATATTCGTTTTTATTTAAGCTGGGAAGCTGAGGAGACTCTTTCAAACATCGTCAATCGTATCAATCATTTCGAGAAGGTACACCTCACACTCTCTGGCAAAACCATCACCATCAATTAGTACACCATCATGAGATATTTATATGTTTTTATAATGTGCCTATTCGCTACCATGGCAAAGGCACAACATCTTACACGTGACTTCAAGAACATCTCGCTCTCTGATGCCCTCATCTGGATTGACAACTCTCAAAAGAGTTATAAAATCAATTTCATCTTCGATGAATTGGAGGATTTTACCGTTACTACATCATTGAGAAACGCCTCTGTGAAGGAGGCTGTTCAACAAGTGGTGGGATTCTATCCGATGCGTGTGAGCTACGATGGCATGGACATTTATGTGGAATGTGTGCAGAAGGCCGACTCGAAGGTCTTGGGACATGTTGTCGACGAGAAAGGTCGACCCCTTCCCTTTGCCACGATATCGCTTCTCACACCCAAGGACTCTGTTTTCATCACAGGCGGCGTGAGCAACGAGAATGGTGACTTCGTCATCCCATGCCAACCACAACGCATAATAGTCAAGGTGACGTGCATAGGATACAAGACGCTGACACGCAACGCACCCGTTGGCAGGTTGGGTATTATTGCCATGCAACCTGAAACTTACATGGTGCATGGGGTCACTGTGAAGGGTGAGATACCACAATACAAGATGACTCCGGGGGGCATGACTGTAGATGTGCTTCATTCCATCCTACATGATGTTGGCACCGCCGACGACTTGCTCTCGATGATGCCAATGGTGCAAGGGCGCGATGGCAAGTTCGAGGTGATGGCAAAGGGAGAACCGGAGATATACATCAACAACAAGAAGGTGAGGAATGCCAGCGAACTAAAACAGTTGAAGTCGGTTGACATCAAGAGCGTGGACATCATCACCGCCCCTGGAGCACAATATAATGCCGAAGTGATTGCAGTAATTCGCATAAAAACATTGAAGACTCAGGGCGACGGACTGAGCCTGAGGGCCACCAGTCAGACATGGAAAAACAACAAATGGAACAACTACGATGACCTGACATTGAAATATCGCATAGGCGGTCTCGAGGCTTTTGCCAACGTGGCACTCGACAACAGCCACTACAGCAATGACCAAGATGTAGTGCAGACTTTGCAAATAAAAAGAGATGAGTTCTTTGTAAATGCCGATTTGCCAGTAAGGAGCAGTTGGACGGCATTACAGTATCGGGCTGGTCTGAGTTACGACTTCAACACCGACCATTCTGTTGGACTGAGTTTCTCATCGCAGAAGTCTTTTTATAACAATTTCAAGACTGACATGAAGCAGAACTATCAGAAGAATGGTGCATATTACGGCAATATAATTCTGAAAACGGATATCGACGAGCCTGACAAACCTGCATGGGAACTAAATACATATTATGTGGGAAAGGTTGGGAAATTAGGTGTAGACTTTAATGCCACATTGCTGAAACGTGAATCGGAGAATCAAATCAGCCAAAAGGAACTGAGCAATGAATTAGGCGATCGCACCATCACCACACTTAATAATGAAGACCGTAGGATGGCGGCAGGCAAGTTGGTGCTGACTTATCCTATATGGAAGGGGGTGCTGAGTGGTGGTTCAGAGGCTACGAGCACGAAAAGTTATGGCCACAATTTCAACGAAGAGAGCATCATACCCGAAGCCGATAATGAGATGAGAGAAAAAAATGTTGCCGGCTTTGCCGAATACGAAATGCAGTTGGGACAATGGCGCCTGAATGCTGGACTGCGATATGAGCATGTTTCTACGGACTACCATTCGTTTGGCATCTGGCAGGCTGAACCAAGTCGAATCTACAACGACTGGTTCCCAAACCTTTCGGCTGCATGGCAGAAGGGTAGGTGGAGCGCACAACTGAGTTACGGCAAGCGAATAACCCGACCGCCATACAATATGCTGACTTCTATGATTGTTTACGACAGCCGTATGTTCTATGAGGGTGGAAACCCATTGTTGCGCCCTTCTGTGCGTCAGAGCATAGATTTCAACTTGACTTATTCTTGGCTTAATTTCATGGCTGGTTATACCCATGAGAGTGACATTTTCACCCATATTGGCAGGGTGTACGACGAGGAAAAGGAAATTGCCATATTCCAGCCTGCCAATTTCGATCACCAGAACCGTGTCTATGCCACCCTCGTTGCATCGCCTAAGTTTGGATTCTGGCAACCTACAGCCACCATGCACTACTACCAGCAGATGTTTGATGCAGAAAAGTATGGAGCACCCAAAAAACTGAACAAGCCCGAATTCAGTTTCGACATTAAGAGTTGGTTTGTTATCAATCCCACCACCAAGGCGCTTATACAAGCCAGTTATACGGGTAGCAACCATTGGGGATTCATGTATCGCGGTGACAACTTCACGGTGGATGCCAGGCTGCAGAAGTCTTTCTTGAATGGACGGCTGATGTGTACTCTATACGCCAACGACATCTTCCGCACGTTTGAGAACAGGGTTGTTACGTACTACGCCATAGGCAAGACAGACCAAACCTACTACAACTATACGCAGTGTGTGGGGCTAACCCTTTCCTACAACTTCAACGCCACGAGGTCGAAGTATCGTGGCACTGGTGCTGGAAACGAAGAGAAGACCCGCCTGTGACGGGTCTTCTTCCTCTTGGTTTGCTCTATGAAATGTCTGTATTGATGTGTCTTCTTCTATTTGAAGCGCTTCTTCCATTCCGACCATTTCATGGCATAGTTTGTCTTGTGGTTTTCCTTCATGTATTGTTCCACCAATGGAAGCATCTCGACTTTTGGATTTGTCCCCTTTTTTATGACTTCAGCATTTTTCGTTTATCGGACACCAATAATTCGAAATAAAACCTAAAAAATCAAATTAAGCGGCTTGCCGCCCCTTTATATGCGGTAAAATTCGTAACTTTGCACCCTGAAATCCGTGTAGTGCCCACAATAAAGGTTATTTAGAGCCGATTTTGGCATTGTTTTTGCGGTAAGCGAGAGAGGCATGCACGGCAGTTATGGCCCAGCATGGCCGTAACGAAGCGAATAGGAAACTTAAAAAATGGACAGAAACAACAACAATCCCTTTCAGATGATAGCCGACTACGAAGGAGACATCCAATCATTGTTTGATGATGGTGAAGCAGGAATCGTACCCGTTCTTGCCACCCGCAACATGGTCTTGTTTCCCGGCGTGGTGTCGCCCGTTCTCATAGGTCGCCCGTCGAGTCTCCGTCTTGTGAAGAACCATCTGAAGAACAATAAGAACCAAGTATTGGCAGTATTCTGCCAGAAGGACCCCTCGGTAGAGAATCCCCGTCAGGAAGACCTGTACGAATACGGCGTATGCGCCAAGATACTGCGTGTGCTCGACATGCCCAACAACGAGAACGTGACTGTGATCCTTCAGGGTCTGTCGAAATGCCATTTGGAATCGATCGTGAGCACCCGTCCCCATCTGCAAGGCATGATAACCCCCATCCGCGAGGTAGTGCCCGATGAGAACGACCGTGAGTTCAAGACCGCGATGGAAGCCCTTCGTGAGAGTTGCGCGGAGTTTGTGAAGAAGAACGAAGACATCCCCGACGAGGCCCAGTTTGCGCTGAAGAACATCACCAGCGATGTGATAGCCCTGAACTTCATCTGTTCGAACATGCCCTTCAGCGTGGAGCAGAAGATACACCTGCTCGCCTGCGGCAGTATGCTGGACCGGGTGATGGAGACGCTAAAGGCCGTGGACCGCGAGATGCAGCTCACCGAGCTGAAGCAGAACATCCGCATCCGCACTCGCGAGGACATCGACGAGCAGCAGCGCGAGTACTTCCTTCAGCAGCAGATAAAGAACCTGAAAGAAGAGCTGGGCGGCGGCGAAGGTTCGCCGGAGCGTCTGGAACTGATGGAGCAAGCCAGCAAGAAGCTGTGGAGCGACGAGGTGAAGCGCACCTTCATGAAAGAGCTCGACAAGTTGGACATGCTGAACCCGCAGAGTCCCGACTACAGCATCCAGATGAACTACCTGCAGACGATGGTATCGCTGCCCTGGAACGAATATACGAAAGACGACCTGAACCTGAAGCGCGCCGAGCGTATACTGAACCAGGACCACTACGGCATGGAGAAGGTGAAGGAGCGCATTTTGGAATACATGGCCGTGCTGTCGCTGCGCGGTGACCTGAAGTCGCCCATTCTGTGCCTGTACGGTCCTCCGGGCGTGGGCAAGACCAGTCTGGGCAAGAGCATCGCCTCAGCCATGAAGCGCAAATACGTGCGCATGTCGCTGGGCGGTCTTCACGACGAGTCGGAGATCCGCGGTCACCGCCGCACCTACATCGGCGCCATGCCCGGCCGCATCATCAAGAGCATTCAGCGTGCCGGTTCGTCGAACCCCGTGTTCATTCTCGACGAGATAGACAAGGTGACGCAGCACACCATCAACGGCGACCCCGCCTCGGCCCTGCTTGAGGTGCTCGACCCTGAGCAGAACAACGCCTTCCACGACAACTATCTCGATGTGGACTACGACCTCTCGAAAGTGCTGTTCATCGCCACGGCGAACGACCTGAACACCATTCCCCGCCCCCTTCTCGACCGTATGGAGGTGATAGAGGTGAGCGGCTACATCACCGAGGAGAAGATAGAGATAGCGAAGCGCCACCTGGTGCCTCGCGAGCTGGAGAACACCGGCATGGCCCTTCTGCCCCAGAAGCCCACCTTCAACAAGGCCGCCCTGGAGCGCATCATAGAGCAGTACACCCGTGAGAGCGGCGTACGCCAGTTGGAGAAGCAGATCAACAAGGCCTTGCGCAAGATGGCCTTTACGGTGGCCCGCGAAGGTGAGTTGAGCGACTACAAGATCAATGCCGACAGCATACCCGCCCTATTGGGCAAGCCCCCCTACTACCGCGACATCTACCAGGGCAACGACTACGCCGGTGTGGTGACCGGTCTGGCTTGGACCAGTGTGGGCGGCGAGATACTGTTCATAGAGACCTCACTGAGCAAAGGCAAGGGCTCCAAGCTCACGCTGACCGGCAATTTGGGCGACGTGATGAAAGAGTCGGCCGTGATAGCGCTGGAATACGTGAAGGCCCACATCGACACGCTGGGTGTAGACTACCGCGTGTTTGAGTCGTGGAACATCCACATCCACGTGCCCGAGGGAGCCACCCCGAAAGACGGACCTTCGGCCGGCATCACGATAGCCACCTCCATCGCCTCGGCGCTGACGCAGCGCAAGGTTCGCAAGAACACCGCCATGACGGGCGAGATAACGCTTCGCGGCAAGGTGCTTCCCGTGGGCGGCATCAAGGAGAAGATACTGGCCGCCAAGCGCGCCGGCATCACCGACATCATCATGTGCCGCGACAACAAGAAAGACATCGAAGAGATACCCGCCATCTATCTAAAAGGCGTAAATTTCCACTATGTGGAGAATGTGCAAGACGTATGGGCCATCGCCCTGACCGACGAGTTGGTGGACCACCCTATCGCCCTCACGGTAGACGACGAGCAGGCTAAGACGAAGGAGGACGGCCAATGACATTCCGTTTAGAGCAGGCCGACCCGCAGAGCGAGGCCCGTGCCGGTGTGCTGAGCACCGACCACGGCGAGATACAGACCCCCATCTTCATGCCCGTGGGCACCTGCGGCAGTGTGAAGGGAGTACACTTCAGCGAGTTGGAGCAGGAGGTGAATGCCCAGATTATCCTGGGCAACACCTATCACCTGTATCTGCGGCCCGGTCTGGACATCCTGCGCAAGGCCGGTGGTCTGCACAAGTTCAACACCTGGGACAAGCCCATTCTGACCGACTCGGGCGGTTTTCAGGTTTTTTCTCTTACCGGCATCCGCAAGCTCCGTGAGGAAGGCTGCGAGTTTCGTTCCCACATAGACGGTTCGAAACACATTTTTACTCCCGAGAACGTGATTGACACGCAGCGCGTGATAGGTGCCGACATCATGATGGCCTTCGACGAGTGTCCTCCCGGCCAGAGCGACTACCGCTATGCCAAGGACAGCCTTGCGCTGACGCAGCGCTGGCTGGACCGCTGTGTGAAGCGTGTGGCGGAGACGGAGCCCCTCTACGGCCACCACCAGTCGCTCTTCCCCATTGTGCAGGGCTGCACCTACAAAGACCTTCGCCGTGAAGCCGCGAAATACGTGAGCGACAAGGGTGCCGACGGCAACGCCATCGGCGGTCTGGCCGTAGGCGAGCCCACGGAAGTGATGTATGAGATGATAGAAGTGGTGAACGAGATACTGCCCAAGGACAAGCCCCGCTATCTGATGGGAGTAGGCACTCCCCAGAACCTACTGGAGGCGATAGAGCGCGGTGTGGACATGTTCGACTGTGTGATGCCCACCCGCAACGGGCGCAACGGCATGCTCTTCACCTATGAGGGGACGATGAACATGCGCAACAAGAAATGGGAGGACGATTTCAGTCCGATAGACCCCGATGGCTGCTATGTGGACCGTCGGCACAGCAAGGCCTACCTGCACCACCTGTTCAAGGCCCAGGAGCTGCTGGCCCTTCAGATAGCCAGCATCCACAACCTGCACTTCTACCTGCGGTTGGTGGGCGACGCCCGGAAGCACATCCTGGCCGGCGACTTTGTGGCGTGGAAGCGCAGTGTGACGGAGAATCTGGGCCGCAGGCTCTAAAACGAAAACGACAAGAGCGATGAACGAAGAGAAGAGCAAACTGGCAGGGACGGCATCGGCATGGCGCAACGGTATGGCCCGTCTGCGCGCGCTGCTGAGCCGCATAGGGAGCCATCTGCCCCATCTGCGGTGGATAAAGCGACTTGACTGGTATATCATCAAAAAGTTTATCGGCACCTACATCTACGCCATCATCCTTATCATCTCGATATCGATTGTGTTTGACGTGAACGAGAATCTTCACAAGTTCACGCAGTACAATGCCCCGCTGAACGCCATTGTTTTCGACTACTACGCCAATTTCGTCCCCTACTTCGCCAATCTGTTCAGTCCGCTGTTTGTCTTCATCGCCGTCATCTTCTTCACGTCGAAGTTGGCCGGCAACTCCGAGATTATCTCGATGCTGGCCGCTGGCGTCTCTTTCAAGCGATTGATGCGCCCCTACATGATATCCTGCGTGCTGATTTCTGCGGTGACCTACTATCTGGGTGCCTATGTGATACCCCACGGCACGATAGTGAGGCAGAACTTCGAGACCCTGTACAAGAACAAGAAGAAGAACACGGCCGCCGACAATGTGCAGCTGCAGGTGGGCGATGGTGTGATAGCCTACATTCAGCACTACGACAACCGCATGAAGCGCGGCTACGGTTTCTGTCTGTACAAATTTGAGAACAAGAAGATGGTGAGCCGTCTGACCGCCACCGAGCTCCAGTATGACACGATAGCCGACAGCAAGTTTCACTGGCGTCTGACCAACTGGAAGGAGCGCAAGTTTCACGGTCTGACGGAAGACATCAAGCGCGGCTCGACAATGGACACGGTGGTGATGATGGAGCCCACCGACCTGGTCTACTCCAAGGGGCAGCAGGAGACGTTTACGAGTCCGCAGCTGCTCGACTACATCAGCAAGCAGCAGAGCCGCGGCTCGAGCAATGTGGTGCAATATGAAGTGGAATACCACAAGCGCATCGCCTCGTCGTTTGCCTCGTTTATCCTGACGACAATCGGCGTCTCGCTCTCATCGCGCAAGCGCAAGGGCGGCATGGGCATGTATCTCGGCATAGGACTCGCCTTGAGTTTCACCTACATCATGCTGCAGACAGTATCCTCGACCTTTGCGCTGAAAGCCGGTTTCCCGCCGCCGTTAGCGGCCTGGACCCCCAACATCATCTTCAGTGTGGTGGCCTATTTATGCTACCGGCAGGCCCCCAACTAAGACCAAAGAAGAAAAAGAATGAGATTTGACGAACTACATTTGAATGACTATCTTCTCGATGCGCTCGACGACATGCGCTTCGAGACCTGCACGCCCATCCAAGAGGCGTGCATACCCGCCATCCTGGACGGTCACGACCTGATAGGCGTGGCCCAGACAGGCACCGGCAAGACCGCCGCCTATCTGCTGCCCATACTGAGCATGATAGAAGACGGCTACTACCCAGAGGATGCCATCAACTGTGTGATTATGAGCCCCACCCGCGAGTTGGCCCAGCAGATAGACCAGGCCATGGAAGGCATCAGCTACTATCTTGACGGCGTGAGCAGTGTGGCAGTATACGGCGGCAACGACGGCAACCGCTACGACCAGGAGTCGAAAGGCTTGCGTCTGGGCGCCAATGTGATTATCGCCACCCCCGGCCGTCTGATCAGCCACATCACGATGGGCAATGCCGACCTGAGCCGTGTATCCTTCTTCGTACTGGACGAAGCCGACCGCATGCTCGACATGGGTTTCAGCGACGACATCCTGAAGATAGCCAGTGCGCTGCCCGAGAACTGCCAGACGCTGCTGTTCTCGGCCACGATGCCCCCGAAGATAGAGCAGCTTGCCAAGACACTACTCAAGGACCCCGTGCTGGTGAAGCTGGCCGTGAGCCGTCCGGCCGACAAGATACGTCAGAGTGCCTATGTGTGTCATGAGAACCAGAAATTGGGCATCATCCGCCATCTGTTCAAGCAGAACATGCTTCAGCGCGTAATTATCTTTGTAGGCTCGAAGCTGAAGGTGAAAGAGATAAACCGCTCGCTTCGCCAGATGAAGGTGAACTGCGGCGAGATGCACTCCGACCTGGACCAGGCCGAGCGCGACGACGTGATGCACCGTTTCAAGAGCGGCCAGCTGGATGTGCTGGTGGCCACCGACATTGTGGCCCGCGGCATCGACATCGACGACATAGCCTGCGTGATCAACTATGATGTGCCCCACGATTCGGAAGACTACGTTCACCGCATAGGCCGCACGGCCCGTGCCGACCGTGACGGTGTGGCCATCACGCTGGTGCGCGGGCGTGAGATCAGCGACTTCATGCAGATAGAGAAGTTTCTGGGTTATGCAGTAGAGAAGACCGCCCTGCCCGAGGAAGTAGGTGAAGGTCCGGAATACAAGCCCATGAGCCGTAGCGCCAAAGGCGGCCGCGGAAGCCGCAAGGGCGGCAATGACCGCCGCCGCAAGGGCAAGGGTAAAGACACGCGGCAGAAGGCCGAAGGCAAAGCCCCGAAGCAGAAATCCTCGAGCAAGGAGCCGCAAGAAAAAGCTGAAAACAAAGCTGTGCAGGCAGGAGAGGCAAAAGAGCCGACAAACACCGGCTCTGAGCCCAAGCGCCGTCGCAGGCCCCGCAAGCGCCGTGGCGGCAATGCGTCTGAAACAAAAACGCCAAAAACAGAGGGTTAAAATTACTATTTTCAACTAAATCTTGTCATTTTATAACATTTTTCCATATTTTTATTAAAATTTCTGCCAATTTGTTTTGGTGGTTAAAAATAATGCATTACCTTTGTGCACGCAAACAGCCAATAGCGTATTATCATTAATAATTAAGGAAAAAGATTTATGAAAGCATCACAAGTAGTTGAGAATCTGCAACAGCGTTTTCCGAACGAGCCAGAATACATCCAGGCGGTAAGTCAGGTGTTGGGCACGATAGAAGAGGAGTACAACAAGCACCCCGAGTTTGAGCGCGCCAATCTGATAGAGCGTCTGTGCATTCCCGACCGTCTGGTACAATTCCGTGTTACCTGGACCGACGACAAGGGTAATGTTCAGACCAACATGGGTTACCGTATCCAGCACAACAATGTGATAGGTCCGTACAAGGGCGGCATCCGTTTTCACGCTTCTGTGAACCTGTCGATTTTGAAGTTCCTTGCCTTTGAGCAGACCTTCAAGAACTCGCTTACGACGCTTCCGATGGGCGGTGCCAAGGGCGGCAGCGATTTCTCCCCCCGCGGCAAGAGCAATGGCGAGGTGATGCGTTTCTGTCAGGCCTTCATGACCGAGCTGTACCGCCACATTGGTCCCGATGAGGATGTTCCCGCCGGCGACATTGGTGTAGGCGGCCGCGAGGTAGGCTACATGTTCGGCATGTACAAGAAGCTCACCCACCAGTGGAGCGGTGTGCTCACCGGCAAGGGTCTTGAGTTTGGCGGTTCGCTGATTCGTCCTGAGGCCACCGGTTACGGCAATGTATATTTCCTTCAGAACATGCTGAGCACCCGCGGTCTGGACATCAAGGGGAAGACCATTTTGGTATCCGGTTCCGGCAATGTGGCACAGTATACCGTAGAGAAGTGCATCCAGCTGGGCGGTAAGGTCGTGACGATGAGCGACTCCGACGGCTACATCTACGATCCCGACGGCATAGACCGTGAGAAGCTCGACTTCATCATGGAGCTGAAGAATGTGGAGCGCGGCCGTATCCGCGAATACGCCGAGGAGTATGGCGTGAAGTATGTGGCCGGTGCCAAGCCCTGGGGCGAGAAAGCCGACATAGCCCTTCCCTCCGCCACTCAGAACGAGATAGACGAGGAAGCCGCCAAGACGCTGGTGAGCAATGGTGTGATAGCCGTGAGCGAGGGCGCCAACATGCCTTCGACGCCGGGTGCCATCAAGGTATTCCAGGATGCCAAGATACTCTACTCACCGGGCAAGGCAGCCAATGCCGGCGGTGTGGCCGTATCCGGTTTGGAGATGACGCAGAATTCCGAGCGTCTGCGTTGGAGCCGCGAGGAAGTAGATGCCAAGCTTCACGACATCATGAACGACATTCACGCCAACTGCGTGAAATACGGCACCGAGGCCGACGGCTACATCAACTATGTAAAAGGAGCCAATGTGGCCGGTTTCCTGAAGGTGGCCAAGGCCATGATGGCCCAAGGCATTGTGTAAGAATCCAATGTTCCATTACTATACGGTGCGGCGCCCATTCTCCCTTATTGGGAAATGGGCGCCGCCATTATAATATCAATCAAAAAACCGAGGAAGCGATTCTTTTACTTTTCTCTACACTTCCTTATCGGCGTTGTCTTTATCGACATTCTTTTTCTCGGAGAGGAAATCGTCGACATCCTTCATCTCGTCCTCATCGAACCAGTCGGAAAGTTTTACGAGCGCTTTATTTTTCACCTCTTCAGGCACATCGACCCAAATTTTATTGATGACAAAGAGCAGCACGCTGAGGTCGTCGCCCAGCCCCACGATTGGAATGGCGTCGGGAATGGCATCGAGCGGGCTGATGAGGTATCCCAGCGCCCCTACAATGATAGCCTTGTCCTTGACGGAGACCTCCTTGCTCTGCAAGGTATAGAAGAGCACCAATGCGGCATAGACCAGTTTGGATCCGGCTCTTTTAGCGACCCGTGAAATTTTATCTACGAAGCCCTTATTGCTGAACCTGTCGGCATAAGACATGAAATCGGGAAGTTCCATATTGGTAAAGTTTGTTGAAAATCAAGGCCAAAGTTACGAATATTCCGTCTTTGCACAAAAAATATTTATTATTTTTAGCAAAAATGAACAATCATAATAATTTGGAGAATTAAGATATTTGCTATAAATTTGCATTACCATTGAAACCAACCGTGCTAAGAGCACCTCAACAGAAAGGAAATAAATATGGAATCATTCCACCATGAGCGCCGCACCGAGCCAATTGGCGACGGCCGATTTCAGTCGCGCATCAACCATCAGTACACATCAGCCCCTGCCGACCTACTCGACGACATGGAGCACCATGTGCGTGAAGCGATAGCCCGCTACAAAGATGCGCCGGGATTTCCCCAGTTGGAGTCGTATGGTGTGACGGAAGACGAGCTTGACGACTATCTATTCGACAAGCAAGCTGTGATAGACACCGTAGATGACTTGCGGAAGAAATACACCACTTGGGGCATTATATTTATCATCCCCACGGTGATTATGGCCTTTTTTGAGCAGACGTTCAAGAATCAGATGATTGGTTTGGCGGGCGGTTTTGTATTCTGCGGCATCTACTGGTTGCTGACGAAGGCCGCGAAGGCCATCCGTATGCGCCGTCTTCACAACGAAGCCATAGAGCGTTATCTTGCAGACGTGATGGCCTTTAAAGCTCGTGCAGAAGAATCGAGTCAAGATTCTTGAGGTAGTCGTTACGTAGCTGGATGGCCTTTTTCCAGTGCTGGCTGAAGAATTTCTCCACAGGTGTGTCCATTCGCCACGGTCCGAGCGACTCCAGTCGGTCTACCACCCATCCGAGTGAGATTCTGTTGACATCGCATGCCGGCAGGAATGCCGGGTCTTCCCTATCCTGTTCGGCCTGCACCATCTCGAGCAATCCCGCCTGCTGCATATCGCGGAGCAAGTCGGTAACGATTCGGTTTGGCAAGTCGAGCCTATCTTTGAGTTGCATAGACGAGAGCGGTTTTTTGCCCTCTTTGAAGCGTTTGCAGATGATGCTGAGGATGAGCACTGAGAGCATGAGCCGGTGTCGGTGGCTTATTTTGACGGTGTGCATGAGGAAAGCCAGGTCCTCATGATTTTGGTTGGTATAGCAGAGGAGCGCCCCCACGAGGATGATGGTCCATGAGATTTGCAGCCAGAGCATGAAGAGCGGCAG
>ONMI01000031.1 GCA_900318915.1 uncultured Prevotellaceae bacterium
ATTGGAATCAATCATGGCAAAGGATGAGGAAATCAGGCTTTTGACAGAAAAGAACAAGAAGTATGACAAGTTTTTCATCAACAAGACGAAAGATGAAATCGTGAAGAGTATAAGGAAATCAGAAATCGTTCGGAAACTTGAATATATCGTGTCACATCCTGTCCATTCGCCTTCAGCTGAGGATTGGGACAAGCTCGACCAGCTCTTTCATGAAAAACACCCTAATTTTCCTGCGACTCTTCAGGAAACATGGCAACTGACCGCCAATGAATACAGGCTTTGCCAGTTGGTATTCGCCGGGATATCTCCCAAAGGCATCTCCGTGCTGATGGGCTTTAACAAATCCAACGTATCCAACATGCGAAAGCGCCTGTTGGCGAAACTGACGGGCAGGAATGGGAAGGCCAACGAATTCGATGAGTTCTTGTTCGAAATTCCGTTGCTTTGAAAAATTCAGATAATCAATAGCAGTAGTCGGATACTATAACCATGAAATTTTTACATTGCATAATATCCATATAATCAAGAGATTATGATGTCTTGTGAACTCTTGTGAACTTTTATTCTCAATTTTGTTTTGAACTAATCCAGCAAAATTTTATTTTTGCCATCATCAACTAAAAACAAAATAACTATGAGGGCAAAAATTTTTATTATCTTGCTTTTATGCCTACTGGCAACAAGTGGGTATACAAAAGTGAACAGTGAAGAAAATCCATTAGAGGTATCACTAGTTTTGTACATGGTCAACAAGCACAATCAGTCTGTCAACACTCCCAAATCCCCAGACCCATCAGTTTCCATTCAAAGCCATTCCCTCTTCTTTTCGAATGTGGACGAAGAGGTGACGTTAATGCTATATGATAACAATGGTGAACTTGTATTCACTACTGTAATATATCCTACAACAACCCAGGTCGATTTGCCTGCAAATCTTTTGGGTGACTTTGAGTTGCGTCTTGAGACAGACGATTTCTATTATTTAGGGTATATTGAATTGTAAAGACTTGTTTCATAGATTACATTGTTTGAATTATAATTTCAAGTCTTTCTAGAATTTGATTTATGTATTCTCTATTACAACACTTTTTGACTCTTTCCATGGTGAGACTGTTCTTTGCCATACATTAAATGTATAATCATTTGCTTTGAGCTTTGTAATTTACTAATACACAATAATATGATTAGAAGACTGTTATTACTCAGTGTCTCAATTTCAATGGCCTTTGCTGTTAAAGCTCAGACAACCTATTCCCTTTCATTCAGCGTGGGAGACTACTCTCTCAGCACATCCGGCGGATTGCTGTCCGTACTTTCAGCAAAGACTGACGAGCGCGAGATCGGTGGCCCGCAGTCACCGGCGCTTCCCTATTATCCCATGAGGGTTCTCCTTCCCGAGGGTTGCACGGACTTCTCCTATCAGGTGTCCTTCAGCGACTCGCTCATCATGACGGGGGTGACAGTCGCCGCCAATGCCCTGTCCCACGCCATAGACTCGGTTCCATGCCAGACACAGGCATCCACGGTCTCCGGCCCCGGCCATTTGCATTACAATGGCATCCGCCGCATCGGCAGGTACTACTACGCTTATTTCCTGATCTCCCCGTTCTCCTACGACATCCAGTCCCATAAGCTGTACTTCTCGTCACAGGTAAGCGTCAGTATGTCCAACTACCAGGTGCCGTCTGGCGGGTCACCCGCCATGGCCGATGACACAGATATCGACCTTCCCACTTGGTTCGTCAACCCCGGGGACGCGAGCGCCTATTATCCCGGCACAGCAAGTCCTTCCTTATCCACTGGCGGGATAGACTACCTGATTATCTCGAAGGAGTCCATCATTAGCAATTTCGAATATCTGCGCCGTTGGAAATCCACGAAGGGACTACGTGTGGCTGTCGTCCGTTTGGAGTCCATCTACGCCAACTACCAGGGCTCGACTCCACAGGAAAAGATCAAGCGCTGCATAGAGGCCTACCACGCCATCGGCACCCGTTTCGTTCTGCTCGGCGGTGACGAGAGCGTGGTGCCGGCTAAGTATGTCCGCACGTCATACTCCTCCTATATGACCATGACTCCATGTGACCTTTACTATGCCTGCTTTAACGGCGACTACAACTGGGACGGCAACAACAACGGCTACTGTGGCGAGGTGGATGACGGCATCGACATGAAACCACAGGTATATGTCACCCGTCTTCCCGTCCGCACCGGGCAGCAAATTCTCGATTACACCAACAAACTCATCAGCTATGAGAAGGAGCCCCAACAAACGAACTACCTGTGCAGGCTTCTCAACTATGGCAAGCGGGCTTTCGGACTTTCAGGCACCTGGGGCAACAGCTGGAGTGACGATGACTCAAGATATTACCTCGAGAAAGTCTATGATGAGTACATTCAGCCTTGGTGGGGCGGCAACAAGTACTATCTGTACAAGGACATGAGCCAGCTCGTGGGTGGAAGCACGTACTTCCTGACCGCGGCCAACCTGACTACGGAACTTAACAAGGGCTACCACCTGGTGCACGGATACTCCAACGGCAACGCAACATCATGGGGAGTTCCCGGTGTCTACACCACCTCTGACGCATATTCACAGACCAACTCCAACAGTTCCATCATACTGACCTGCGCGAGCCATACGAACGCCTTCGACTCCGAGCCCAGCCTCGGGGAGGCTTTCCTCCGTAACGCTGACGGGGGCGCGGTGGCGTGCTTCGCCAGTTCCAGGCACGGTTTCGGCAACGGTGACGGCCGCATTACTGGATCCTTGCTGTATGACGCGCTGTTCTTCCGTAACTTGTTCAGAGGAATACCCCGGTACAACCGCAATTTCGGGGCCGTTGCTGCGGAAGCGAAGCGCATGCTGGCCGACGACTCCGAAACGGAGATCACCCCCAACCGCTGGCTCCAGTTCTGCATCAATCCCCTTGGTGACCCCGAGATGCCCATCTACACGACAAACCCATCGACTTTTACTGGCGTGACACTCGGCATCAACGGCTCCAGCCTCACGGTCAGCACTGGCGGAGTCGACCGTTGTACTATTTCCGTGACGAGTTCTTCGGACTATGGCCTCACCTACCTTCAGGCGTGCAAGGATGAAACGAGCCACACGTTCCAGAATGTCTGCCAAAACTTCACGATCTGCGTGACGCGCCATGATTACGTGCCTTATGTCCTGAGCCTGTCGCTCGGCGACAGTCCGTTGGATAATAATCCCTTGTATGTGAGAAGTATGGGTGGCAATGTGTTCAGTGTCAAGGTCGGAGATGGCACGACTGTAACCAGAGACTTCACCAATAAAGTGGACAGGGAAATGACGATGATGGTGAGCGATGTCTCCACGGGCCGCATGGTGCTGACCTCACGGTCTGACGACGGTCTCTTCACCATCGACGCCTCCGGCTGGAAGAGGGGTGTGTATGCTGTGCGCATTAGCTCTTCTGACGGTATACGGACTGCCAAGATTCACGTAAAGTAACGTAATTTCCCCTGCTTATGAGAACCTTTTCCAAGACGGCCATCCGGCCGTCCCACTGCCTTATTGCGTTTTTTTTCCTCGTGCTGCGGCCCTTTTCGGCACTTCCCTCACACGCACAAGAGCCGTCGTCTTGCCAAAGACAGCCGAGCCACTCTGTTCCGCTCGACACCCTCATGTCCACAGGCCTCCCACTGGTGGTGGTGACGACGGTGGACGGCGAGGAGCCCACCTTCGACCTCGCTTACCCACCGGAGGGCAGCGCAGGCAAGGGCATCACCAACGTCACCAAGGTACCCGGCCGTGTAATGGTAATCCTTCGTGGTGACACGCTGTTCGACAGCGGCGAGTATGCCAGCGGCAGCGCCGGCATGACCATACGGGTCAGGGGCAACTCAAGCGCGTGGTCAGTCAAGCACCCGTTCAAGATCAAGCTCCAGCGAAAGGGCGACATGCTCAGGCGCGGGGACGAGCGGTACGCCGACAAAGACTGGGTGCTAATCTATGAAGATCCGTACTCGCTCTCCAACGCCGTAGCCAGGCAGGTCTGCGGCATGCTGTGCATGGAGTATGTCCCGTCAGGCGAGTATGTCAACCTCTTGTTCAACGGAGACTACCGTGGGCTCTACTTCCTCTCGGAGAGCGTGAGCCGAAACCCGTCCTGCCGCATTGACGTGGACAAGGACACCGGGTACATCATAGAGCTTGATCCCTACTGGTGGAACGAGGACGTGTGGTTCGAGACCACGCTCACCCGGGGGTCGCCCTTCAGGCGTTACACCTTCAAGCACCCGGACAGCGAGGACGTGACGGAGGAGCAGGTGGAGTACATCAGCGGGGTGATGTCCGACGTGGAGGAGTCAATTATGGACGGCACCTACAGCGGCCTCATCGACGTGGAGTCGTTCGTGGAGTGGATCCTCGCCCATGACATCCTCGGCACGTGGGACTCCATGGGCAGCAACACGTTCCTCACGAAACATGATGACACCAGGGTCAGCAAGGTCAGGCTCGGACCGCCCTGGGACTTCGACACGGTGATGATGATGGACGGGGATTGGTCGCGCATGCACGACACGATGCTCTTCCCGTGGTTCTGGGGAGAGGGGCCTGAAGGGCAGTTCACGAGGATGTACTACATGCGGCTGGAGGATGTCAGGGGGTGGCTGTTCGACGCGATGGCGGACTGGGCCGGGGAGTTTCTGGAGACAGAGACGGCCAAGGGCATCGACCGCTCCCGCAGATACGACAGCGCGCGATGGGGAATCGGGTACCGCACGGTCGGAGAGAACGTTGAGCGCATATGCGACTGGTTCTGGACCCGTAAGGAATGGGCGGGATTCACTGTCAGCGTCCCAACACTACGTCAGGATTCGGTGCCCCGCCCATCCGCCGTTTACGATTTGCAGGGACATCGAATAAAGGGAACGTCTCATCATGGCGTCTATATCCGTGACGGCAGGAAGTATGTGAGGTGAAACGTATCAAAAACTCCGTCCTGGCGTTGAACGTCGGCTCACTGCACAACATCCGCAATGCGGTGATGCCTATATGGCTCGCTGTTCTCGTCGTGGTGCCTACCATCACGGTGTTTTCCTATTTCCTGCAGAAAGCGTATGATCGCATGGCTTCCAAAACCCTGCACTGACGGAATAGTCATGCACTTGCAGACGAGGGGTGATGGTAAAAAAAACATCACCGCCTTTGGCGGGAGGACATCCTGCAAGGAGTAAAATTTCAGTGTACTACAAAAAGAGTCTGCACACGGTCAGCGACAGCTATATAGAGTATACGTACAACGTGAACAGCTTAAGAGACATTAGTGAAAAAAGCATAAAATCTTGCCACTGTGGCAAGATTTTATGCTTTTTTTCTTGTTGAGGCTATGATACCCCGCTATATTCATCGATGGCGTCGAAGCAAGGACATTCCTTGATGCGTTCCCAGGTATCTATACGGCCGTTGTGGTTCCGGTCGGGCGAGATGTCGCGGTGCCCCAGCACTTGGGCTGCGGGGTAACGCTGCCGCAGTCTGGCTATGCACTGTGCGAGGGTGGTTTTCTGCTTCTCGGTGCGGTTGTCTACAGCGGTGCCGTCGGGGGCGATGCCACCAATATAGGCGATGTGTATGGACACGGCGTTGTAGCCTTTCACCCCGTTGGCCACTTCCTGTTCGTCGAGCAGGGTGTGCAGTTGACCGTTGGGTGCCACGAGGTAGTGATAGCCGGGGTGCCGCCAGCCCCGTGCCTTGAAGCTGTGCGCTATCTGTTCGGCTGTGCAATGCTGGGGCGTGGCCGTGCAGTGCACGAAGATGTAGCGGATGTCTCTCTGTTTCATGATTCCTTGTCGTCTGTGTCGGTGGTCTCTTCTGTCGGTTGCTTGTCTTCTTTCAGCCGTTGGTCGATGTAGTCCTTGGCCTGACTCTTGAATTCGCCCCATTTGGTCTTGAAGTAGAGGGTGGCTCCGAAGATACCGCCGGCATAGGTCAGGGCCTGGGCCACATACCAGAGCACTCCCTCGGCTATGTCGTAGTGACCCAGGAAGAAGGAGAGAAAGGCCATCACGACGCCGCTGCCCACCATCATCACAGCAGTGGCATACTGTATCCATTCTTTTGTGTTCGTTGTCATGCGGCAAAGATAGGGCCGCTGTCTCCGTTTCGCCTGTCATTCCTGTATCCTGTTCGGGAATTCTGCTGTGAAAGTGTTAATTATTTACAAATAATGGAATGCGATATTTACCTTGTATGTAATAATTGGCAATATATAGTGTTAGGTTATTAGATTATCATTTATTAAGCTGATTGAAGAATTATGGCAGTGAACTACAGAAAAATCAATTATGATGTGATGGTCGACACGAAGTGGTGCTATGAGACGATACCCGAGCTTCGGAGGGCTGTCGAACATTCTGTCGCCAACCAGTTTATGGTGGAGGAAGAGGACAATATCGACCAGCCCCTTCCTGCCGCAGTCCACACGCAATACGTTGTCTCGGGCAAGCGCAGCTTTGAGGCGGCTGCCGGATACGACGGTAAGAAGGTGGCTGTGCTCAACTATGCCAACAATCACTCCATTGGCGGCGCTCCCTTCAGTGCCGGGGCACAGGAGGAGTCGCTCTGTCGGTGCTCCACCTTGCTGCCTTGTCTGCAGGCCATGCGCGAGCCTTTTTACATGAAGCACCAGGAGCAGTATAGAGAGCATGAGATAGACTATCTAGGCAATGACGACCTTATCTATACACCCGATGTGGTGGTGTTCAAGACCGATGAGCGTACGGATCCCGTCTATCCCCAAATGATGTCCGAAGACGAGTGGTACAAGGTGAATGTCATCACCTGCGCGGCTCCGCAGTTTAGGCGCGATGACACACTGCCTGGTAATTATGAGCAACTGATACGCCAGCGCATCAAGAAAATACTCGATGTGGCGGCCATGCAGGGCAATGAGGTGGTGATACTGGGAGCCTGGGGCTGCGGCGCCTTCAAGAATCCCATCGAGGTGGTGGCCAAGGCTTTTGTAGAGCTGGTCAGGAATTATGATTTCGAGACGGTGGAGTTCGCCCTTGGCACGGTCAACGATGTGAGCACATCGGCCTTTGCCCGCTATCTACGGCAGTAATGCCGGTACAGGAAAAAGCGGGATGCACCCTGACAGAGCGCATCCCGCTTTTTTTCGGCTGTTTCGCCGTTATGTGGCCGAATTATCTTCTTGGCTCTTTCAGATAGGTCTTCAGGCATACAATGTCGAAGGTGTTGTCCTTGTAGTGGTCCAGACGGTCGAACCAAGTGTCTTCCTGCTCCTCGATGGCTACCAGCTTCTGGTAGAACTCCTCGGTGTGGCACTCCTTCGGGATGATGACCACGCCGCAGTCGTCGCACACGGCGATGGCACCGTCGTACATGGCTCTGTGCAGGGCCAGCCAGGCGGGGTCGACAGGTTCCTTGGGCTCTTTGTTGAAACAGCCCACAGGGGTGAAGCCGGTGCTCCAGATGGGGTAGTTCTCGCGTATCAGCGCAGCGGCGTCGCGGAATTTGGCATTGCTGATGATGGCGTTGGCCTGCCGGTAGAGCAGAATGTATTTCGATACGAGCTCGCCGATGATGGCGCGCCCCTTGCAGTCGATGGCGTCGATGAACACGATGTCGCCCTCCTGGGTGTCGATAATCATTTTGTGCACGTTCCAGTTCGACTCATGGTCGGCGTACACCCATTTCACATTGCCCACCTTGAAATGCCCGCGGTTGATGGGCATCACGTTCTCCAGCACGCCTGTCTTGCCCAGACAGTCGGCCACCTCCGTCGTGCATACCCTGTTGCGGCGGATGTAGTCAATGATTTTCTTCTTCATAGCTTATCTTGATTTTTTGGTTGATGGTTTCCATGAGCGAAAGCAGACGGTCGCGGCTCTCGGCGTAGGCCACGTAGAAACCGATGCGCTTGGAGTCGTTGGCAGCCTTCTCTATCCGGTCGCCTACAGCGAAGTTCAGCTTGTAGGCTATCACGTTGTCCGAGCTCTTCAGGAAGTCCTCGCCCTCTATGCGGCTCACCACGCCACCTCGGCCGGGTGTGTCGAAGAAGTAGAGCACGGCGCAGCGTTCGCGGTTGATACCCTCGGTGGGCACCGCGGTGTCGTCGGCAGCGCCTGTGCAGGTGTTCAGAAGGCAGCGGTAGTTGTCCACCCCCGACATGATGGGTACGATGTGGCTAGATATCAGGTTGCCGCCTCCGCGTGCGGCTATCTCGATGAGGTAGAACACGCCGTCTTCGTATTTGTACTCGGCATGGGTCAGACAGCCGGCTGTGAGTCCGGAGAGATTCACGAAGCGGTCGTTGGTGGCCCGCAGCAGGTCATAGTCGAAGCGCTCGTTGTAGTGCGAGAAGAACAGTTCATAGGCGATGTTCCTGTTGTGGGCATAATGCTTTTTCTCCGAGATGGCCAGCGAGTGGTGGCCGTCGGGCAGTACGATGCCGTCGACGGTGAATTCCGTGCCGTTGATATACTGCTCGGCGAGCACGGCCTTTTCTATCTTTGAGTAGGAGAGGGCTTCTTCGAAGAGCGTCTCCAGTTGCGGGGTGTCTTTGTCTACCACAAACACACCGCGGCTGCTGTTGGCATCGAGGGGCTTGATGATGACGGGTTTTCCCAGCTCGGCGGCAAACTGACGCACTTCGTCCACGCTGTGGCACATGCGGTAGCGCGGAGTGGCCAGGTGGTGCTCCTCGCCGAAGGTGCGCATCCGGTATTTGTTGGTGTAGAGCTCGGCCATGTCGCGGCTCAGCGCGGGCAGATGCAGCTGCTCGGCTATATAGGCCACGGTGGGCATGGCGATGTCGCACTCTTCCGACAGCACGGCGTCGACAGCATATTTCTTGGCGATGGCCAGGCAGTTCTCTTTGTCCAGTATGTCACCTACCTCGTGGTAGTCGGCATAGGCGAAGGCGGGTGAGTCCTCATAGAGGTTCACCACCAGTGAGCGGTGCCCCATTTGCCGTATTTTCTTCAGTATGGGTATCTGCCAATAGGTACCGGCTATCACCATTATGAGTCGCTGTGTCATGTTGGGTTGTGGCGTTCTTTTTTTAGTGTGTTTTGTCTTTTTTGTAGGAATCGTGCAAAGGTAATGCAAAAAAACCGAATAACTGAAGTTTTTCCCTCAGAATTGCATGTTTTAGGGGTGGGGTGGCACTTCTTTACCGTCTATTGCGGAAAAAGTCCTGCATCAGTTGGCGGCATTCGTCTTCCAGCACGCCCGCCGTGACGGTGCATTTGGGGTGCAGCGCCTGGGGGGCGAAACGGCTGAATCCGCGCTTCTCGTCAGGAGCACCGTACACCACCCGCCGCACCTGTGCCCAGCCCAGGGCACCTGCGCACATCACGCAGGGCTCTACCGTCACGTAGAGTGTGCAGTCGGTGAGATACTTGCCGCCCAGCAGGTTGGCACCCGAGGTGATAGCCTGCATCTCGGCGTGGGCGGTCACATCGTTCAGAGTCTCGGTCAGGTTGTGCCCGCGCGCTATCACGCGGCCACGGCAGGTGATAACGGCCCCGATGGGCACCTCGCCGGCGGCCAGCGCCTGACGGGCCTCCTCCAGTGCCTTGCGCATCATGGCCACGTCGGTCTCTGCTTGTGATTTGCTCTCTGTCATCTTACAGTGGGTTGGATAGGTGCCGCTGCTTTGATGAAACAGCGGCTCCGTCTGCAAATTTACTACATTTTTATTGGCCGACTCCTTTTTTTACTGTATTTTTGTTGCCAAATAAGATATTTCTATGGCCACACACAATGATTTGGGACGACAGGGCGAGCAGATTGCCGCCGAGTATCTGGAGCGGCAGGGCTACCATATACTGCACCGCAACTGGCGCATGGGGCACCGCGACCTCGATATCGTGGCCCTCGACGAGGAAGCCCAGGTGCTGGCCATCGTAGAGGTGAAGAGTCGCCGCGACACGGTCTTCGCCCAGCCCGAGGAGGCGGTCAACTGGCAGAAGGTGCGCAATCTCACCATTGCCGCCCAGGCTTATGTGCGGCGCTACAATATCGCGTGTGAGATACGGTTCGACATCGTCACCGTCACCGGCACACAGCCGCCCTATGAGGTGCGCCACATCAAGAATGCTTTCCCCGTTCCTCTTTTTTAGTCGTCTAGCCCGCTTCTAATCATTGTCCGCTATGAACATCCGACGAATACATCTCCAGCAGACCGATTCCACCAACAGTTATCTTCGCACGCTGCCTCCCGGTGTGGAGGATATGACGGTGGTGAGCACCGACTACCAGACGGCGGGCCGCGGACAGGGCACCAACACCTGGGAAAGCGAGCCCGGCGCCAACCTGCTCATGAGCGTGGCGGTCAGGCCTGTCACGGTGCCGGTGCGAGAGCAGTTCCTCCTCTCCATGGCCGGGGCGCTGGCGGTGGGCGAGGCTCTCTCGACTTATACCGACGGCATCTCCCTCAAGTGGCCTAACGACATCTACTGGAACGACCTGAAGATGAGCGGCACGCTCATCGAAACTTCCGTGGCGCAAGGAGTGCTGCAGCGGTGCATCTTCGGCATCGGTGTGGATGTGAACCAGACCGTCTTCCTCAGCGATGCCCCCAATCCGGTGTCGCTGCGCATGGTGACGGGGCGGGAAATTCCTGTCGGCGAGGTGGCCGACAGGGTGGTGGAGTGCCTGGCCCGCCGGCTCGGACAAGTGATGCGGGGCGAGAGGGAAGAGATTGTGAGCCTGTATCATGAGCGGCTCTACAGGCGCGAGGGCTTCCACACCTACCGCGATGCCGAAGGTTGCTTCTCGGCTGCCATCCGGCAGGTGGCCACCGACGGCCATCTACAGCTTTGCGACACGGAGGGCCGCCTCCGCTCCTATGCTTTCAAAGAAGTGGCCTTCGTGTTGTGATATCCGATTATTTTTCTTATTTTTGCATCATACAACGTGAAAAAAACAAACCCAATAACATTATGACAAGATTCAAGAGAATACTGCTCAAGCTCAGCGGCGAGAGTCTGCAGGGCAAACAGGGTTACGGCATCGACCCGGAACGACTCGGCGACTATGCCCGCCAGATAAAGGAAATCCACGACATGGGCGTGCAGATAGGCATTGTGATAGGCGGCGGCAACATCTTCCGCGGCCTCAGCGGCGCCTCTAAGGGCTTCGACCGTGTGAAAGGTGACCAGATGGGCATGCTCGCCACAGTGATCAACTCGCTCGCACTCAGTTCTGCTCTCACCGCCGAGGGGGTGAAGAACAAGGTGCTCACCGCCATACGCATGGAGCCTATCGGCGAGTTCTACTCCAAGTGGAAGGCCATCGAGGCCATGGAGCAGGGCATGGTGTGCATCTTCTCTGCAGGCACCGGCTCACCCTATTTCACTACCGATACGGGCTCCTCGCTGCGCGGCGTAGAGATTGAGGCCGATGTGATGCTCAAGGGCACCCGTGTGGACGGCATCTACACCGCCGACCCCGAGAAAGACCCCACCGCCACCAAGTTCGACGACATCACCTATCAGGAGGTGCTCAACCGCGGCCTCAAGGTGATGGATCTCTCGGCCGTGGTGATGTGCAACGACAACCATCTGCCCATCTATGTGTTCAACATGGATGTGGTGGGCAATCTGAAAAAAGTAATCGAGGGAGAGCCTATCGGCACTTTCGTGCACAGCTGAGACGGTTATTCCTCTTCATAGTCGATGTATTCTCCCTCATCGTCGGAGAATATCTTCCGGCTGGCCCGGGCGGGGTCGCGACGGTCTGTCACCGTGGTGGTCCCGCCTCTTTCTTGCTTTTGCTGTGAGGGCTGCTCCCAGGACTGTCCGCCCTGCTTCTTCAGCTCACGGTGCAGGCGGTACACTTTCAGCACCACCGACAGCACAAGGGCGGCCACAAAAAGGAGGCCGATGAGGAAGATGAAGAAAATGCCTTTGAGCAATATCATACGTTCTTGTTTCTCACAATGATGGAAAGCACCACGTACCACACAATGATAATGGCGAAGGCCGAAATGCCGAAGATGAGAAGCAGCGGCACACAGGAGAGCAGAAACACATAGCGCACCTCATTGCCCCGCCAGCCCCATTGCTTGAACTTCAGGGCAAACATGGGCACCTCGCTCACCATAATCCAGCAGCTCAGGGCTATCAGCACCAGCACCACTGCCCATGACCAGGAGGCCTGCTGCAGACGGGCACCGGCCCCCACAATGAGCGAACCCCAGAAAAGGGCGTTGGCAGGGGTGGGAAGACCGATGAACGAGGTGGTCTGCCGCTCGTCGAGGTTGAACTTGGCCAGACGGAGGGCGGCAAAGGCGGCCATCACAAAGGCCACATAGGGCAGCACACCGCGCATACTTTCCAGCCATGCGGGATAGCTCAGCGTGTAAAGCAGCGAGTAGACCATCGTGGCGGGTGCCACACCGAAGGTCACGTCGTCGGCCAGCGAGTCGAGCTCCTTGCCGATGGGCGAGGAGACATGCAGCAGACGGGCCGTCATGCCGTCGAAAAAGTCGAAAACGGCACCGAGAATGATGAAAAGAAGGGCCTTGCCGGGCTCACCCGAAAAGGCCATGCAAGTGGCCACGCAACCTGAGAAAAGGTTGCAGCAAGTTATCGTGTTGGGAATGTGTTTTGTAATAGTTTTTGACATGTCAGTGATACGGATTCTATGTCCGAAAACCTTTATCGCATACGGGCTATCACCGTCTGGTCGCCGGTGGTCGACTGCCCCACGCGAACGCACGGACGGCTGTCGGCAGGCAGGTAGACATCCACGCGCGAGCCGAACTTGATGAAGCCCAGGTGCTCGTCGATGTAGCACTCCTCGCCCTCTTTGGCGTAGGTCACGATGCGGCGGGCCATGGCGCCTGCTATCTGCCGCACCAGCACCGTATGGCCGTCGGTGGTCTCAATGAGCACATCGGCGTGCTCGTTCTCCTCGCTGGCCTTCGGAAGCCATGCCTTGTGGTAGTTGCCGTTCTGGTGGTGCACGCTTTTCACACGCCCGTCGACGGGAAACCAGTTGGCATGCACGTTGAAAAGGCTCATGAAAATGGATATCATGAGGCGCGGCTCGTGGAAATACTGGTCTTCCTGCACTTCTTCCACCACCACCACCTTGCCGTCGGCGGGGGCCACCACGATTTTCTCAATATAGTCCTCGTCAAAATAGCGAATAGGGCAACGGAAGAAATTGAGCAGTATGCCGTATACCACTCCCATCACCGATACAAAACACCAAAACGGTATCTTGGTGTCAAAACACCGCCACAGCAGGACGGCGATGGCTACTATAATGAAAAGGCCGAAAAGAAGCGTGTCGGTGCCCTCACTGTGCAACCGCTGCTTCTTGAGTTTCCTCATCTTCTTACCCATATCTCTCAATTCATTCAAATTGTCGGCAAAGGTAATGATTTTTTGTTTTTTAAACAAATTTTTCCGACATCTTTTGGTTATATCGAAAGAATGTCATAACTTTGACATCTCTTTTTTCACAAAGATTCCCAATATCCGCACCTACTTAGCACATTATGAGAGACTTCGTACACCTGCATGTACACACTTACTACTCGCTGCTCGACGGCCAGGCCAGCATAGAGCGTCTGGTCGACAAGGCCATCGGCAACGGTATGAGGGGAATGGCCATCACCGATCATGGCAACATGATGGGAGTGAAAGAGCTGTTCAACTACTGCAACAAGAAGAACAAGAAACTCAAAGAAGAGGGAAAGGAACCCTTCAAACCCATCTTCGGCTGCGAGATGTATGTGGCACGGCGCACCAAGGCCGACCGCGACAAGAACAAGCACGACCAGGGTGGATGGCACCTCATTGTGCTCGCCAAAAACTACCACGGCTACAAAAACCTCATCAAATTGGTGTCGAGAGCATGGGTTGACGGTTTCTATATGCGCCCGCGTACCGACCGTGAGGACCTGCTACGCTATCATGAAGACCTCATCGTGTGCTCCGCCTGTATAGCCGGCGAGGTGCCCGACAAAATACTCAAGGGCGACATCGCCGGGGCGCGCGAGGCCATAGAATGGTACAAAAGCGTGTTCGGCGACGACTACTATCTCGAACTGCAGCGTCATGAGGTGACTGACCCCAATATACGCGCCAACCGCGAGACCTTCCCCCTGCAGCAGAAAGCCAACAAGGTGCTCATGGAACTGGCCAAGGAGTATGGCATCAAGCTGGTGTGCACCAACGACTCTCACTTCGTTGACCAGGACAATGCCGAGGCCCACGACCACCTGCTCTGTCTGGCCACAGGCAAAGACCTCGACGACCCCACCCGCATGCTCTACTCCAAACAGGAGTGGTTCAAGACGCGCGAGGAGATGAACCAGGTGTTCGCCGATGTGTCCGAGGCCCTCGACAACACCTGCGAGGTGCTCGACAAGGTGGAGACCTACAGCATAGACCATGCGCCCATCATGCCCTTCTTCCCCATACCCGCCGACTTCGGCACGGAGGAGGATATACGGCGGAAATATTCCGACGAGGACCTCTTCCAGGAATTCACCCGCGACGAGAACGGCAACGAGATCATGTCGCGCGAGGAGGGAGAGAAGAAAATACAGAAACTGGGCGGCATCGACAAGGTGTACCGCATCAAGTTTGAGGCCGACTACCTGGCCAAACTGGCTTACGAGGGCGCCAAGCGCCTCTACGGCGACCCCATACCCGAGGAGGTGAACGAGCGTGTGAAGTTTGAGCTCCACGTCATGAAGACCATGGGATTCCCCGGCTACTTCCTCATTGTGCAGGACTTCATCAATTCGGCCCGCGACAAGCTCGACGTGATGGTGGGGCCTGGCCGCGGATCGGCCGCCGGCTCCGTGGTGGCCTACTGCCTGGGCATCACACAGATAGACCCCATCAAGTATGACCTGCTGTTTGAGCGTTTCCTTAACCCCGACCGTATCTCGCTGCCGGATATCGATACCGACTTCGATGACGACGGCCGCGGAAAGGTGCTCGAGTGGGTGGAAGACAAGTACGGACACGAGAAGGTGGCGCATATCATCACCTACGGCACCATGGCCACCAAAAACTCCATCAAGGATGTGGCGCGGGTGGAGCGTCTGCCCCTCGAGATATCCAACCGGCTCTGCAAGGCCATTCCCGACCGACTGCCCGAAGGACTGAAGATGAACCTGGAGAACGCCATCAAGACGGTGGCCGAACTGCGGCAGGCAGAGGTGTCGGACGACCCCAAACTGCGCAACACGATCAAGTATGCCAAGATGCTCGAGGGCACCGTGCGCAATACCGGCATCCATGCCTGCGGCACCATCATCTGCCGCGACGATATCAGCGACTGGGTGCCTGTGTCGACCGCCGAGGACAAGGCCGACCCGGGACACAAACTGCTCTGCACACAATACGACGGACATGTGATTGAGGAAACCGGCCTCATCAAGATGGACTTCCTCGGACTCAAGACCCTCTCCATCCTGAAAGAGGCGGTGGAGAACATACGCATCTCCACCGGCAAGACCATCGACGTGGAGAAACTGCCCATTGACGACCCCCTCACCTACCAGCTCTACCAGGAGGGACGTACCATCGGCACCTTCCAGTTTGAGTCGCCCGGCATGCAGAAGTATCTCCGCCAGCTCAAACCCACCATCTTCGAGGACCTCATCGCTATGAATGCCCTCTACCGGCCGGGACCTATGGACTATATACCCGAATTCATCTCGCGAAAGCAGGACCCCTCGAAGATAAAGTACGACATTCCCTGCATGGAGAAGTATCTCAAGGACACCTACGGCATCACCGTGTATCAGGAGCAGGTGATGCTCCTGAGCCGGCAGTTGGCCAACTTCACCCGAGGCCAGAGCGACACCTTGCGCAAGGCCATGGGTAAGAAGCAGATACAGAAGATGAACGAGCTGGAGGAACTCTTTTACAAAGGCGGACAGAAGAACGGACACAAAAAGGAAGTGCTCAACAAGATTTGGGAAGACTGGAAGAAATTCGCCTCCTACGCTTTCAACAAGAGCCACGCCACCTGCTACTCGTGGGTGTCGTATCAGACAGCCTATCTCAAGGCGCATTACCCAGCCGAGTACATGGCAGCCGTGATGAGCCGCAACCTCGACAATATCACTGAAATCACCAAACTGATGGATGAGTGCCGCTCGATGGGTATCTCCACTCTCGGACCCGATGTCAATGAGAGCCGCCGCAAGTTCAGTGTGAACCAGCATGGTGAGATACGCTTCGGACTGGCCGCTATCAAGGGCATGGGAGCCTCGGCAGCCGACGCCATCCTCATGGAACGCGAGAAAAACGGACCCTACAAGGATGTGTTCGATGTGGTGGAACGGGTCAGCCTGAGCAATGTGAATCGGAAGGCCCTCGAAAGTCTGGTGCTCAGCGGCGGATTCGACAGCTTCGGCATTCCGCGCGAACGCTATATGGCGCTTACGCCCAAAGGCGAGGTCTTCCTCGACGTGCTCGTCAGGTTCGGTCAGCACTACCAGTTTGAGCAGCAGCAGGCAGCCCACTCGCTGTTCGGACTCGACCAGGTGGAGGTGACCACCCCTGCCATTCCCGAGGCGGAGAGTTGGAGCAATATCGAGAAACTGAACAAGGAGCGTGACCTCGTGGGCATCTATCTCTCGGCGCATCCCCTCGACGAGTTCTCGCTCGTGCTCAAGTTCCTCTGCAACACGCGTTGCACGGAACTCGACGACAAGGAAGAACTGGCCAAGAAAGAGGATGTGGTGTTCGGAGGCATCGTCACGGCCGTGAAAGAGCGGTTCAACAAGCGCGGCATGCCCTTCGGCATCGTGACTATAGAAGATTTCGACGGCCCCGGCGAACTGGCTCTCTTCGGCGAGGAATGGGGACGCTGGCGCGGCATGTTCACCGAGGGATGCACGGTCTATGTGAAAGGAAAGAGCCAACCCCGTTTCCGCGACAGCAATGTCTACGACCTGCGCATCAGCGAGGTGCAGTACATGCAGACGGTGAAGGAGCAGCGCATTGAGAAGATTACCATCCGCATGAGCAGCGAGGTGCTCGATACTGGCATAGTGGAAGAATTGTCCACACTTGTGGAGCAGAATCCCGGTAAGACACAGCTCTACTTCCAGATCAAGGATGCCGACAGCAATGAAACCGTGACACTGCGCAGCAAACTCAAGGGGGTCGACGTGTCAAAAGACCTGCTCTATCTGGTGGAAAACACCGAGAGCATGGACTATTTCATCAACTGACCCCGCTGGCATACTTTTTGCTTGTAGATATACGTAATGACAGACATCATTCAATAACCCAATAACAAAAGAGAAAATCATGGAAGTAACAATCACAAACGAGAACTTTGAGCAGTTGAAAAACGGCAGCCTTCCCCTGGTGGTGGATTTCTGGGCCACATGGTGCGGACCCTGCCGCAAGATAGCTCCCGTCATCGAGGAACTGGCCGGTGAGTATGAAGGCCGTATCGTGGTAGGCAAATGCGATGTGGAAGACAACGACGATATCGCCATCGAATATGGCGTGCGCAACATTCCCACCGTGCTCTTCTTCAAGAACGGCGAACTCGTAGACCGCCTGGTGGGTGCCCACATCAAGGCCGACTACAAAGAGAAAATTGACGCTATGCTTTAATGGCTGACTACTGACAGCCGGGACGGGCCTAAGCCTTGGGCTCTTCCCAGCTTACGATACGTGCGTGTGTACTTTCATCTTCGGTGATGTGCACACGCACGGCGTCTTCAGGCAGCAGACTCTCTATCAGCTCGGGCCACTCGATGAAGCAGAGCGCACCGCAGTAGAAATAGTCTTCGTAGCCCATGTCGTACACCTCGTCGAGATTCTTGATGCGGTAGAAGTCGAAATGGTAAATCAGTTCGCACGTGGTGGCGGAGCGGTATTCGTTGACAATGGCGAAGGTGGGCGACGTGATGACGTCTTCCACACCCAGCTCCTCGCAAATGGCTTTGATAAAGGTGGTCTTGCCGGCTCCCATCTTGCCGTAGAAGGCGAAGATGGTGCTCTGGTCTATGTGCGATATAAACTCGCGGGCGGCCTGGCGGGTGTCGGCCAGGGTGTCTATTCTTATTTCCATCGTTTGGGTTGGTTTTACTTTTATCTTGGGGTCAGCCGCGCTTGCGCGGGGTCAGCGTAACCAGCGGTATGAGCATTTCTTCCATCGAGATGCCGCCGTGCTGGAACGTGTCTTTGTAGTACGACACGTAGTAGTTGTAGTTGTTGGGATAGGCGAAGAAGTCTTCACCCGTGGCAAACACATACGAGGTGCTCAGGTTGGGAGAGGGCAGCTGTGCCTTCTTGGGCTCCTTGATGACGAACACCTCCTTCGAGTTGTAGCTCAGGTTCTTGCCCAGCTTGTAGCGCAGGTTGGTGTTGGTGTTGCGGTCGCCGATAATTTTCACCGGGCGCGAGGCGCGTATGCTGCCGTGGTCGGTGGTGATGATTACCTTGTAGTCGGTCTGCGCGAGGGCGCGCAAGAGTTCCGATATCACCGAGTGGCGGAACCAACTTACCGTGATGCTGCGGTAGGCCGACTCGTTGTTGGCCAGCTCGCGCACCATTTTCGACTCCGTACGGGCATGCGAGAGCATGTCGATGAAGTTGAACACTACCACGTTCAGGTCATAGCGGTCCAGTTGGCGGAACTGCTGCATGAAGCTGTCGGCTCCGGCCGAGTCGTTGATTTTGTGGTAGGAGAAGGTGTCATGGCGGCGGAAGCGTTCCAGTTGGGTCTGTATGAGCGGCCCCTCGTTCAGGTTCTTGCCTTCCTCCTCGTCCTCGTCCACCCACAGGTGGGGAAACATGTCTGCTATTTGTATGGGCATCAGTCCGCTGAAGATGGCGTTGCGGGCATATTGGGTGGCCGTGGGCAGTATGCTGTAGTACATGTCCTCGTCGATGTCGAAGATGTCGCCTATCTCTTGTGCCAGCATGCGCCACTGGTCGTAGCGGAAATTGTCTATCACGAGCAGGAACACCCGTTCGCCCTTATCGAGCAGCGGAAACACCTTGCTCTTAAACACGTCGGGGCTCATGAGCGGGCGGTCTACAGCCTTCTGTGCGCCCGAGCGGGGTTGGAACCGGTTGGCTGTTTGGGGCCGTGCGGGAGCCACCCAGTCAAGATAGTTGTTCTTGATGAATTTGGCGAATCCATTGTTGGCCTCTTCTTTCTGCATGAGCAGCATGTCGTTCATGTTGGTCGACGTGCCGCTCAGTTCCAGTTCCCACCGCACCAGTTTCTTGTATACCTCTATCCAGTCGTTGTAGTTGCGGCTGTCGTCTATCTGCATGGATATCTGCTGGAAGTTCTGCTGGTAGCCGGCCTGTGTCACCTCGTTCACGATTTCGCGGCGGTGAATGTTTTTCTTCAGGGTCAGGAGTATCTGGTTGGGGTTCACGGGCTTTATCAGGTAGTCGGCTATCTTTGAGCCGATGGCCTGGTCCATGATGTTCTCTTCCTCGCTCTTGGTCACCATCACCACGGGGGTCGACGGACTGATTTCCTTGATTACCTGCAGGGTCTCCAGCCCTGAGATGCCCGGCATCATCTCGTCGAGCATGATAAGGTCGAAGGTCTGCTGCCGGCACTGTTCTATGGCGTCGGTGCCGTTGCTCACCGTCACCACCTCATATCCTTTCTTTTCGAGAAACAGAATTTGTGCTCTCAGCACTTCTATCTCGTCGTCAACCCATAACAATAGTCCGTTGCTCATAATGGTGCTTTAATCAGTTGTGCTTGGTGGGAATATTAAAAACCTTCCAGGTCGAAATACTCGTCGTCGATGTCGTTATTGTCATCGGCCGGTTTTTTCGGGTCGGCAGCGGGGGCGTCGTCTTCTATCACGGCACCGCCGTCATCTTCCACGCTGCTTCCGGTGTCATCGTCGTCCTCGAGGTTGAAGCCGTTGGTGTCGTCTTCCAGGTCGAAACCTCCGTCGTCGATGTCGAAACCTCCGTCATCGTCGCCTTCCAGGTCAAATCCGCCGTCATCTTCGGTGGCGGGTGTGGTGGGTGTTGGTGTGGCGGGAGTGGGTTCCGGCTGTTTGGTGGGTTCCGGCTGCCTTACTGGCTCTTCGGTGTCGTCAATCACGGCACCTTCGTCCACATCCGTACCGGTGGGCTCGCTTTCCGGCTCGTCGATGTCGAACCCGCCGGGCTCTTCCTGCTGTGGCGCCGCCGGCTCGTCGATGTCGAACCCGCCAGGCTCCTCCTGCTGCGGTGTCGCCGGCTCGTCGATGTCGAAACCGGTTTCGGCCTCGGTGGCGGGTGTTGTCGACTCGTCATCGCTGAATCCGCCGTCGTCCGGGTCGGTGTCGTTGCGCCGCGGCTGAAGGTCGGGCTCTTTCTCATAGCCTATCTCGGTGGGTTCGTCGAGCAGGTTCTCATCTGTCACCTTGAGCGGTGCGAAGTGTTTGGTATAGAACTCCTCATAGTCGCTGTAGCTGAACTGCTTGCCGAGCAGTTCCAGGTTGGGTCGGCTGATGAGCAGGATGCGCGCTTTCTTGGTGAGCTGCATGATGGCCTGATTGGCAAAAGCCTGTTGTGCATACTGGTGGGCCTCGTCGAAGTTGCGCAGACCGGAAATCTGCATTAGCCGCACGCCTTCCTCTCCTTCGATGGTGATGTCGAAGTTGCGCACGATGAAGCTGGTGAAGTTGAACCGTGCCATCTGGTAGAGCAGTTGGTTCTCGTTCACCGAGTCGGGCGAGTAGGCGATGACGAAGAGGAACTCGGTGTTGCGCTCGTCGCTCAGTTTTCGGGCCGCAATCGAGTCGCTGTCGTTGAACACGGCGGTTCGTCGGCTCCACACATCGTCGAGGTCGAATTTTCCGCCGTGTATGCTCTTGCCCGCTTTCACACCGTTCACAATCATGCCGGCCATCTCGCTGATGCGGCTGTTAGGATATTTCTCCACCACGGTGTTCATTGCAGTCAGGCATCCCTCCACATCGCCGTTGTTCAGCTTGCTTAGTCCGCCTATGAAGACGAATTTGTCGCGGTTGGCGCCCAGGGGGAATCTGGTGTCGGAGATGACCACATTGGCGTCCACTTCCTGGCTGCGGTTGGCTTTAAACGCCTCGTAGGTGGCGGCATAGAGCGAGTCTTCCATGTGCACGCCGAGGCGTGAGTTCTCTATGAAGTTGGGGTCGGTCAGGATGGTGGTCCACTCGTTGTCGGGATATTGCTCCTGCAGCAGGCGCACATATTCCTCGGCCCGCTGGGTGTCGCCCTTTCGCGAGTGGAGCAGGAACAGGTGGTAGTACACATTGGCCATACCCTCATAATCGGGATATTCCGTGGTGAGCCGGTCGAACTGTTTCTCACTGAGCCGCAGGTTGTCGAGCTGGTCCTTGAAGATGACGCCCGAGTTGTAGAGTCCTTCCTTGATCACATCGTGGCTGGCGGCTTTCTGTTCTTCGGTGAAGGGTATCTGCGCCAGGTAGTATTCGCGGTTATGCGGGTCGTTCTGCAGGCTGTCCTGCTCGCTTCCCACCGAGTCGGTCGGTTCCTCTTCGTAGTTGGTGGAGTCGTTGGGCAGTTCTTCTCCGTTGTCGGTTTCGCCGATGCCTCCTACCACCGTCTGGTTCACGCGTTGCCAGTTGTCGGCGTTCTCGCGCTTGCCCCATTGTTTCTGGAAGGTCTGCTTGCCTTGGTTCACAGCCATCTGGTTGTAGAAGTACCACAGTCCGTCTTGCTGGTTGGTCATTTGCGGGGTGGCTGGCCTTTGGGTGTTGTTGCGGCTGCCCATGGCGCTGTTCTGTGCCATTACCTTTTCGGCCTCGGCTTCCTGCTGCGCCTTTTTCTCCTCTTTCTCCTTCTTCTTCAGCGCCTCTATCACCCGGTCTATGGCTGCGTTGCGGTCGGCCTCGCTCATGGTGGAGAGGGCCAGCAGCGAGTCTTGCAGGTGAATGGCGTCGGTATAGGGCACCAGGCCGTCGAGTATCTTTGAGCGGTTGGAGAGCTGCTCGTAGTCTTTGCGTTCTTTGTCGAGCATGCCCACGGCGGCGCCGTAGCAACGCTGGGCGTCGCTGAATTTCTCCAGCTCCCAGTAGATATCGCCCAGACGGAGCAGCAACACACCGTGCTCCACACCGTTGCGGGTGGCTTTCTCGTGTCCTTTCTCATAGGCGCCGATGGCGTGGGCGGTATCGTTTTGCGCCATGTAGATATTGCCCATGGCGTAATACACCTGGTCCAGATACTCCTTATTGTTGTCGCTGGCGGCCATGCGCTTCAGGCGTGATATCATCTTCTTGCCGTTGCCCTGGGCGGTCACCTCGGTCATGGCGATACGGGCGTTGAAGGCCAGCTCGTAGGGAGGGTTCTGCTTGAGCACCTTGCGGTAGGCTTTGTAGGCCTCGTCTTTCCGCCCCAGCTCGGCCAGGAGCTGCCCCATGAGAAACCATTCGCGGGCCCGCTGCTTGCGGCGCATCTCATGCTTGATCACCTTGCGCAGGTAGGGGATGGCCTTCTCGTACTCATGCGTGTGGATATAGTAGTCGGCGTAGGTGTAGTCCCACTCTTTGCGCGCGTGCCAGTCGATGGAGTCGCGCTCCATATTGCGCATCACGTCTTCGGCGTCGTAGAGCCATTCCTGCTCTATGTAGCACTTGGCCAGCCAGGCGCGTGCCTTGCCGTAAATGGCGGGCTGCGTCTGGTAGAGGCGGCTCATGTAGTTGAAGGTGGCGGCGGCCTCGTCGAAAGCACCTTTGTGGAATTGGGAGCGTCCCATCAGCATCCAGGCTTTCCACATGAAGGGGTTGTATTCCTTTCTGTTCAGCCATTCTATGTCCTTGGCCGTCTTGCGGCGGTTCTTGGTCCACTCGGGTTTTTTCTTTATGCTGTGCAGCTTGATGATTTTCTGGCTCTTCTCGATGGCTTTGTCGAAGTTGCCCGACCCCAGTGTGCGGCTTTCCTTATTGCCCACGGCGTAGAGGGGTATTATTTCGGTGTAGTTGTCCTTGTTGCCGTTCTCCTTGTCGAGTGAGCCGCTAATGTAGGCTTGCGCACCGTTGTAGTAGGCATTGTAGCGTGAGTTGAAGGAGTGCCACCACCGGCTCTTGGCCGTGTTCTTTTGGGCAGAACAAGCTACTGTGAGGACTGCGACAAGTCCCCACAGCACGAAGGTGATGTGTTTCTTTCTGATACTCATTTATTACATTAACCCAAACTTGTCCTTTTTATTGTACCTGAGGGCGGTAAAAAAAGCAAGAGTGGGGTAGGGGCGGTTCTTATCCGGGGTCGCTCATCAGCATGAGCAGTTCGTCCTTCAGCTGGTCGGGCACCTCTATGCCGCGCAGTGAGAGGCTGCGGGCCCATCCTTTCACCTCCTGGGGCCGCATGGTGTAGAGCACATCGGCGAAGGCTTCTGCCTCGCTGTCGCTGTAGCTGTCGGAGCGTCGTCCCTTGTAGGCGTCCAGTTCCTCGTCGTCGTAGTATTCCACCTCTTTCACGGCGGCTTCCAGTCGGCATTCCATCTCGCATTTGTCGTTGTCGCCCTGGCAGGTGTTGCAGTCGGTGCCGGTCTGTATGGGCTCCTCGTGGCGGGAGAGCAGGCCGAGCAAGGCGGCCACCAGTCCTAAGGCGGCGAGGGCTATGATGAGCAGCGTCATACGATGGTATCTATTTTGAAGCCGGCCTTGCGCAGGTCGTCCCAGAAGCGGGGATACGACTTGCTCACCACCTCAGGATGGTTGATGCGCATTTGCGGGAATTGGTAGGCGGCGCCGGCAAAGGCCATGGCCATGCGGTGGTCTTCGTAGGTCTCTATCACGGGCAGATAGGCGGGTTCGCAGCGGTCGCCTTCCCAGAGCAGTTCGCTCCCCTCGTGGTCGTGGAGCACGAAGCCCAGTTTGCGCATCTCCGTCTTGAGCGCTTCTATGCGGTCGGTCTCTTTGATGCGCAGGGTGCCCAGGCCCTTGAAGTGGAAGGGGATGCCGCTCAGCACACAGGTAACCACGAAGGTCTGCGCCAGGTCGGGCTGGTTGATGAAGTCGAACTCCATGCGGGGCAGGGCCCGCCGGCGGTAGCGCAGGTTCACGTTGGTGGGCACTCCCATCTCCTTGTTCTCGAAACTGGTTTTCACGCCCAGCACGCTGAAGAGATAGCGCACCATCGAGTCGCCCTGTCTTGACCCGTCGGTCAGTCCCTCCAACTTTATTCTCGAGTCGCTGTTGCCGTTCAGTGTCAGCATCTCATACCAGTAGGAGGCGGCGCTCCAGTCGTTTTCTATCAGGTAGGGCCGTGGTGTATAGGGTTTGGGAGTCACCTTGATGGTGTCGGGGCCGGTCCACTCCACCTCGGCGCCGAAGTCGCGCATTGTGCAGAGTGTCAGGTCAATATAGGGCCGTGAGATGATGCTGCCGGAGAGTTTCAGTTCCAGTCCGCGCTGCAGCATGGGGCCTATCATGAGCAGGGCGGAGATGTATTGTGAACTCACGTTGCTCGGCATTTCCAGGCGTCCGCCCTCCAGTGGCTGACCGGTGATGCGAAGGGGCGGAAAGCCCTCGTGGTCGGTATAGCTGATTTGAGCACCCAGCGTGCGCAGGGCATCGCAGAGTATGCCGATGGGGCGGTGCTTCATGCGTTCCGTGCCGGTGAGGATGTGTTCGCCGGGTATGGTGGAGAGATAGGCTGTCATGAAGCGCATGGCCGTGCCGGCGCCTTGCAGGTCTACCACTTCTGGCTTCTCCTTGAAGGCCCGCACTATCACCTCGGTGTCGTCGCAGTCGGACAGATTGTCGGGCATGATGTCGCCCCCGGTGAGTGCGTGGATGATAAGTGCGCGGTTGCTGATGCTCTTCGAGGCGGGCAGTGCCACCGTGGTGTCGATGACGGCGGGCGGTGTTATCTTGTATTGCATTGGCTGTTAGGTTCTTCTATACGATGTTCTTCTCCATGGCGATGAATGTAAAGCAAAATTACCTAATCCAATCCCAATTCCCAAGATAAATTCATTTTTTTGATGAATATTAACTTATTTTTCCTTGAAAGCACCGGCCACCGCGCCCCGGAAGAGCCGTTACTCATCGCGCAGACAGAAGGTGATGCGGCCTGTCTTGTCCATGAAGCCCCATTTCATATTGTATTTTCCTTTACCGATTACCACGGCAAGGCCTTCCGAGTAGGTGATGTCGTCGCCTGTGTAGAGAATGTCGCTGTTCACCTGGAAGAGTCGTTTGCCTGTCTTGTCGATGATGAAGCAGGAGTCGGCCTTCTGGATTTGGGCCACTCCGTCATGGAATTTGCGGCCCCACCATCCTTCGGGCAATGTAATCACCATCTTGCCTGTGTGGTCGATATAGCCGCTTTGATAGTTCTCGCCGGTGGTTCTGACAGCGGCCAGCCCCTCGCTGAAGTCACCGTCTTGGCTGAAGATGCCGGGAAAGGCCTGCTTGCCTGTCTTGTCGATATAGCTGAACCACTCGTGCTCGCCGTCGACCATCACGGCGCAGAGTCCTTCATGGAAATCATTGCCGTTCCGTTCGGCGGGATTGTCATACTGGTAGGGAATTACCAACTCGCCCTTCGTGTTGATATAGCCTATCTGAAGGTTCTCGTTGCACACCAAGGCCATGCCGTCGCTGAAATCAAGGGCGAAATGATACTGATAGGGAATCACGAGTTTGCCCTCGCCATTTACAAAGCCGTACTTTCCGTCCTCGTATTTCACGCTCAGTGCGTCGGGGTCCACCTTCTCCTCGGGTTCCGCCACCTGGTGTCCCTGCATGTCGATGTAAATCCGTTTGTCGTTCTTTGTCATGAAGGCTACGCCATTCTCAAACCTATACAGATAGGTGCATCCTTCGATGGCATTGGCGATGGCTTCGAAATTGTACTGTTCCTTTTCTTCCTCTTCGGTATCGACAGCTTTCACCGTCGTACTGTCGACCGTGCCTGTCGGTGCTTCTTTCTGTTTGCCGTTGCACGCGACCACAGTGGCGGCGCAAAGCAACAGCATGATTGATAGATACTTCTTCATAGCTGTTTATAGACCAATATATTTTTCCATTTTAACCAATATGCTTCCAGAGGGGTCGTGGCTTTTCTCGAGCCAGTTGCTGATGCGCCAGATGCCCCGTTCATAATCGAGCGAGAGAATGACCTTCTGTCTGGAGCCGTGCCCTACGTCGACAAGCGTTAGGGTGGCTTCGGCCGTAGTGCCTGTCAGCAGTTCCACCTTGATGTCTCTCGCCTCCAGGGGAGTCTCCATGCCGGCTGTCCAATGTAGGTCGTCGACGAAGAGACGCTCCTCGACCGATGTCACGTTGCTTTCTTTGTCGTTCACGGCATCATAGACTTCATTCCAATAGGTGGAATAGAACCTCTTGTCCAGATCAAAGGGATTCTGGTTCGAACCTTCTGCGAAAGTCTCGTTGACTGCATCAAAATACTTCCTTATCTGACCGGCTACAGCTTCTTCGGTCCAGTCTTCATGAGGGGCTGCCTCCACACCGTCGGACAGCGACTCGTCTGTCGGGTCGTCAGGTCTTGCAGCTTCCTCGCTCTTTATGAGTTGAAGGTTGGTCTTCTCGATGATGTTCAGCTTGATGGCATTGTTGTCTTTGCCAGGCTTGTACCAGCTGACCTTGCCGAAGTAGTCCTGCAAGTCTTTCGATTGGAAACGGTATCCATGATAGGCGAGAATCTTGTTGCGCAGCAGTCGCAGCTCGCTCTTGGTAGCGACATGACTCTGCAGGTAGGCACGATTGAGCAAAATACCGTTGACGGCGTTCCAAGGTTCCTCCTGTCCCATCATCTCCTGCATTTCCTCACATTGCTTCTCATTGTTGGTAGTGAGTGCCATCGTCCACATCACGTCGCCGTTGGGTTTGTGGATGGCCAGGAAATTCTCGCCCTCCTGACGAATGTGCTGCACTTTCCAGCCGAACTCCGCACCGAAGGGACAATCATCAGCCTGGCGGCTGGGGATGATTTTATATTCGCCCTCCTTCACCTTCTCCAGAGTCAGCTCATTGTCTTGAGAGGTGGTCATATAGACGTATTTCCCCATTCTTATTTCCTTAACGGTGTAAAGGCTTTCACCGTCCCAGAACTTTTGGCCCAATCGAATGGTCTGTGCCTGTGCGGAGATAACGGCAAGGAAAGACAACATTAAAAAGATGGTTTTCTTCATAAAATGATATTCTTTGTAGATAGTTGTTCTTTATCAGTTGTCAGTCATATCGCTATTCGGCGAAGCCAAGGAACTCCTTAAGCCCTTCTGCTTTCTCGAGGTCGTCTCGGTCCACGTAGAATGGACCGGGTGGAACCAACTCAAGATACTTGTCCAAGAACTCCTCCCATGGAAGTTTGAAAAAGGCGGGCGGAATGAAGAATGTTCTCGATGCGCCGGCTGAGCGGTTGCCGGCCTGTACATAGGTCGAAAAGCCTCCTAATTGATGTTTCCGAATTTGATATATTTCCAGTCCCCAGTCGCCGCTGCATCTACGTGATGCCTCCACTTTGAAGTTCTCCGTCACGGGATTCTCATCTTCAATCCAGCTGTGGTGGTGGCCGATGACGGTTTGGATGAACTTCTCGGCATCGCAGTTCAACACTTCACGGTCTATCTGTCCGTCTTTCCAGTCGAAATAGGTCACATATTGATATTCGCCGTTTTCTTGTTCGATGGCGTAGGACCACTCTTTCCTGAACATTTCTTTCTTCGCCCAGGGATAGAGTTCCTTCATCCGCTCCAATGCCTTGTCGATATAGGCATTCACGTCGTAACCGTAGGGAAATTTCTCGTTCATGGCAAAAGGTCTTTAGTTATTTCATGGCACAAATATAATAAAAAAAGCCGGAATGGTGCTGCACGACTCATTTATAATTGTCAGAATCCTTAGTATAGGGGTCGTAATCCACGACAGTCTCTCTGCCCTGATTGTCGGGAAAGGTGAGATAACGGTGCAGGAAGAAGATGCCACCGCCGATTGTTGTCTTACTTGTGAATTGATACCGAATTATCATTTCCCCTTTGTTTATGGGCTCTTAAGAGGGGCGAGGTACAATGGCGGTACAAGAAGGCCTTTTTCACCCCCATATAGAGCCATTTTGGGTTAATTAGTTAAGTGGAGTGCTAATCACCCATACCTGTATTTTGTAGAATTGTTGAATTCATTGGGGGAACAATCAACCCACTGTTTTTGGCATTACTGTTGAAAATTAGCGGGTTCTTATGCTCAGTTGCTTATCTTAATAAGATGGTAATAAAATATATGTACCTACATTTCGATACCTCAATCAGTCTGTCATTGGTGATGCATCTTTTAGCTTTATTCATAATTGAGAAGTAAATTCACTTGGCATGCTAATTCTATGGTATTTCTTAACAATCCATAAGCTCAATTCGAATAACATATAAAGAGGAATGACAACAAGAAGCAATGTCATAACATCGGGAGGCGTAATAACAGCTGCAATTATTGCTATCACTATAATTGCATGCTTTCTATAACCTGATATTTTATCATAGCAAACGATATCATTTATTGCTAAAATGTAGGATATTATTGGTAATAAAAATATCAACCCCATGACTAGCGATAGAGATGTAAACGTATCCATATAGGAGTCAAGGGTTATTGTGCTATGCACTTTAGCAGCTACGCTATATGTTCCTAAAAATCTAACAGAAAATGGAAATATAACAAAGTAGTTAATGGTCATCCCCAGAAGAAACATGAAGTACATAGAAAGCATCAATGTCCAAGAGATTTTCTTCTCGTTTTCATATAACGCGGGAGTAATAAACCGGATTATTTCAAATAAAATGTATGGAGAAGATATAAGTAGGCCCAAATAAAGTGAAGTTGAAAAATGAGTCATAAACTGGCTGCTTAATTCAGTCGTTATCAAGCTGACTTCAAATTTCTCAAATAAGAAACTAATGCCAATTTTACTAAGTATGGACTCCAGACTTTTATATGTTATAAAATCAGAATCGCAAGGAGCTAAAATAATTTCAAATGTCGCATCTTTGAAATAAAAGACCAAGAATGAAGATACAAAAACTACAACAATTGTGCGTAATAACATTTGGCGGAACACCTCAAGGTGTCCGCTAAATGTCATCAATGAAGAGTCAGAATTTCTATTTTTCCCCCGTTTCTGATTCTGTGGTTTCTTTGGATTCTGCATTCTGTTCTTGTTCTTTCTTTTCTTCTGGTATGGGCTCGTTCATTCCTTTTTTGAAAAACTGCATGCCCTGTCCAAGCCCCTTCATCATTTCAGGAAATTTTTTACCACCAAAAAGCAAAAGGACGAGAGCTCCTATTAATAGAAGTTCTGTTGTGCCAATAAATAACGGTACTATTGCTAGCATAAGTATAGAATTTAGTTAGTTACTAAGTTTATCTCACAAGTGTCAAAATTAATTTCCCAGCTTCCATTTTCAGAAGATTCCCAGTTATACTTTTGAGAAGTTCGATTCCACCATTCTTGAAATTTTGCGGTGGTTTCACCCATATCTTTTACGAGTTTCTCGTACAATGCGTCATTGTCTGGAGTTAGAATCTTAGCCAACTCTGAAAGACCATTTTTCCTCTCATAGAGAGCCTGAATAACATCCCGTTCCTCAGGAGTTACAGAACCTACTTTTTTAATCATAATTTACTAATTTAAATATTGTCGAAAGGATCTAAATAATTAATATCTGGTATTATTTGAGCCTCGTAGCCGATATCTCTCATTTTTGCCGAAAGTTCTTTTGAAACATTCCTTTCTATATGAGAAACAACGCATTGCTCATGACTAGGAGTATTTATTTCCTGTGTAATCTTTTGATTAAGCCAAAGACATCGATTACATTGAAAAGAATCACATAATTGACATAAAGGGCAATTCTTCAAATGGAGAAGATGTGCATTTTTAATGTCAAGTCCTTTTCTCAGGTCGCCAATACTTCTATCATATACTGGTTGCATGTAATTAAGTCCAGTATCTATTTTCATCATTTCATCATAATAGAAAGCTGGACATAAGTAGAATTTCCCATTTGGAGCAATAGTAATATTGCTGACGCCTGCATTACAATTTGACATTTTAGACAAGGATATTCTATCGGTCAAAAGATTCAATTCTCGTTTATTTCCTTCTGACATCTCGCTGATGACAACTTCCATTAACACGCGAAGCGCTGATTCATACTGATCTATTTTGTCATCTCTAAATAATTGAATATCTGTATAATTAATTGTGAGACGCTTCGTTTGCTTTAGCAAGCGCCCTATCATATGTACATTTTCAATCATATCATTTATTGATATGCTGAGAACTACAGTTGAAGAATGAACATCACTTGGAATTCCATAGTATACCTCCACGTCTTTTCCTATTTTAACATTGTCTATGGTTTCCATCAAACTACAATATTTTTCAGGCAACTCATAAGGAGGCATAACATATTGAATCATTAAGTTATATTTCATACCAAAAAAAATAGCACCTTGTAAAACGTCAATAGGCATTAAATTCTTTGACGATAAGGGGTTTGCAGCGTGACAATATGAAACGCTCGTATCATCTAATAATATAACTAAATATTGCAACATGATTCAAATTTATTAGAATGATGATAATGTTCCAATTCTATCTTACGGTAGAGCTTGTTCCAATAATAGTTATTAGCATAGACTTGTGCCTTGTGCATTTTACATATTGCTGTACTACGTTGATATAATGTATATGTTTCTGCACTATCAAAATTTTCTGCTTGGCACCAAGCACAACCAGAAGCTATTTCGCATTTCATACATTCTTCTGGTGATTGAGAGGATCTATTAAGTAACAAAAAAGGACGTACTTTATTTTTGTTAATACCTTCTTCTATGTTACCAATATCCCATGATTTTTTTTCTCGAAGAGAATATTGGGCAAATCTTGTGCAAGGATAAAAAATACCAGCAGAATCAATAGCTAGCATTTTTCCTGCACCACACCAATTTTCGTTGTTATTATCATCTAAAGGCTTACCGATGCTCTCATCAAAAAAAGAACAAGAACTAGTCTTGAAAAGGTCTTTGTCGATGATTTCATCAGCTAGCTCAATTAACTGTTGCTCAAAAATAATTTCATCGCCAGGCTTCCAGACTTTTTCAAAGACACAGTTTATATTAACTTGGTGAATTCCAAGACTAAAAAGATGCAATACAGACTCTTTAATATATGGTATGTCGGCAGAAGATATAGTTACTTTTGTTCCTGTATTTGGAAATTGCTTCAGCCAAAGAGGAATATTTTTGACTACATCGTTGTAGGAACCTTTATTACTTGTTTTGTATACCCTATTGAGATCATGCTTTAGCTGTGTGCCATCTATGGTAATACCTATGCTTAAGTGGTCTATATTCTTTGATATGTACTTTTGTACTCTCTCGTTATCGTAATTCAATCCGTTTGTCGATATTGAAAACCGATAAGAGTTAAACCAATGGTGATTCAATGTGTACATCTGTACTTTTATATAATCGCTGATTTTATCAATCAAGTCTATTTCCAAAAAAGGTTCACCACCTATAAAGTCCCATATGACAGATTCTTGATTAAATAATTTGTCATCCTCTTTTCCTAAAATATAATCAACCGCCCGTTTGGCTACATCAAACGACATTCTCTCATTGGAATTTTTACCAACGAGATAACAATATTTGCAAGCCAATTGACAGTCTTTTGTGACAATAAATGTAATTTCTTTTGCCACACCTTCTTGCCAACTTTTCGATTGTTCGGTAATATTAATCATTATGGGTCAATTAAGTTGTTGCTAATTGCATCGAGTACATCTACCACGACATCCCCCGCAAGAACCAGAACAATTGTAAGAACAGCTTCTGCTACAACTTCCGCTACAAACTCCCGAACAAGAACTGGAACAGCCACCACATCCTGTTGCGCATGCACCTGAACAAGTGGAAGAACACCTTCCTGTACATTTACTGGAACATGAGCCACCACACCCTGAACTTCCGGATCCTCCACTATAACCTCCAGAGTTTCCAGAACTCATAAATGAACAAGTTCCTGAACAGTTGCTAGCACAATTTCTAGTACATGAAATAGAACACCCAGTACTACAGTTGCTAGCACAATTTTGGGTACATGTAAAAGAACACCCAGTACTACAGTTGCTAGCACAATTTTGGGTACATGTAAAAGAACACCCAGTACTACAGTTATTAGCACAATTACGAGAGCAACCATATTCGCAAGAACCACTACAACTGGTACAAGCACTTTTACACCCTAAAGAGCATGAGCCAGTACAACTAGTGCAACCATTAGAACAGCCGAACCAGCAATTCTCACATGATTGACCTGAGGCAAAGACTCTGAATGGAAAGTGAGAAAGGAGTAATCCGCCAATAACCGGTAAAACTGTTTTAGCAACACGCTTGAAGAATCCTCGTCTTGTTTGTAATTCTTCTTCCACAAGATTAGAGTCTTCAGAACTAAGTGCTTCTTCAGAAGTGGGCTTTTGATCAGATGACTGAGAGTCTTGCTGGTTTTCCGTACCTTCAATTACTCTTTTTTCGTCGATGTCTTCTTTTCTATTATTATTTTTCATTGATTATCTTTTAGGATATTATCATTATTAAACAAAGGTATTTGCCTATCTACTAATGGATGTCGTTGAAATCTTTCTTCTGGATCACAGCAGCCTTAGTTGGTTCAAGGAGCACATCAATACGACAAAGCACAATGAACGGCAGAAAGAACTTTTTGTATTCGCCTTTCTCGAAAACATAACCACCACATTGTGAGCAATTTTCCAAATAAAAGAAAAGAGAGCGTTAAATTGTTTGTTGTCCATCGATAATCAAGAGAAAAATATTAAGCCTTCATGTCAATTAGCACTTCGTCAGGACGAATTAATTCATTGATATCAACATTCAATAGTTTTGATATCTTGATGAGCATTTCAAGATTGGGTTGGGCATTGTTCTGTACCCATTTTGAGACTGTTGTCTGACCAACCCCAAGCTGTTCTGAAAGCCACTTGTTGGTTAAGTTCTTTTCGGCAATAATCACCCTCAGCCTATTCAAATTTTTTGGTTCCATACTTCATATTTTGGTGCAAATATAATAATAAAAATCGAAATAATTTTCTAATATTAGAAAATAACTTCCAAAAAGGACATGCGTTAACAGTTATTGTTAAACTATCTTAACCAAATCTTAAACTTTGTTGACCCCCGACCGCTTCATGATTGTTAAAAAATCCAACAAAGCGACACCAGAGAATCCATTATCGGGTAATAAAAATTTGTGGGAATTATATACCTGTTGACCCCGAATAAACTATTTGTATAAATATACAATAGCAAAAATGCTTCAAAAAGTGGTGTATCCAAATAAGATGTGTCACTTTTTGGACATTAATGCTTTCGTGATAGATGTTCTCTCAATATTCTACGGAATGACCTTTCAACCGCTTCGTACAATCTTCGACTTCTTCTCTCAGCTAATACACTTCGTACTGATTCATCAATCATATTCATCTATTTTATCCCATACGCTATTCGATATAATCACTACCATATTCTTTTAAAATCATTTCATCTACTTTATTATACAATTTCTGACGAAATCCAATGTCATAGTCCCATTAGGGCATAAATATTGTTGAACCTCACTTGCTGACCATTTTTTCATCTCGTCAATCCTTTGTTGCTCAGTAAGTGACTGAAGATAACTCTCATTTAAATTGTGTTTCATTTTCATCTATCTATTAATGTCTCAAATATAAATATCCTCATTTATTTGCAAATATAATCCCTTTTATTCCAACAGCCAAAATAAAATGTTTCTTTTTCAACCTAATACCCTATCTCCACTTCGTTTGATTGGAGTTTGCCACTTCAAGGCAAGCCTGCTGTCGAAAATTTCAGAACGAGCTAAACGGAAAAGACAACGACTCGCAGCCAAAGAGGGCGATGTCGTTGCCCTTTTTGATTGATATTATACGGTCATTCTCCCATCTTGCCCTCCCCCCTCATCAGATGACGAAGAGCGCTAAGGAGTTCTTGGGACTCTTGGACAACACTCAGGAAAACGGTCATGGCTTCGATGTTGAGTTGTCTGGTCTGGATGTCATGAATGATGCGTTTGCGATAATCGGAAAGTGATGATTGAAGTACGGCTGCATCATTACGTATTTGGGATGCCCCCTCACTCTCGAGAGGCCGAAGGTACAAGCGCATAATCTCATTTCGTAAGACGAGGAACTCGTTGGCATACTCGCAGGGGACGGGGCTGAAATTGTTGCCGACATGCTCCCTGCATGGTTCACCCATGCGCTTCAAGCAATAGTACATCTGAGAGAGGGAATTGACGATAAGGAAATACGTTGTTGGTCCACATTTATAGTGACATGTTTCAGATGGCGGTAATCCTCGCAGAAGAAAGCCGTGGTCAGTGTCTCGTAATCATCTGTTACCATACGGACATGGTCCTTGATAGTCTGGTTCACATATTCTCGGAGCAATGTCCAGCATTCTTCCTTGTCGCCGCAATGCACGATTCTTGTGAATAATTTGTCGGCCTCACCCTCCTTCGTATGCTTTCGGTATTTCATGTTACTGCGAACGAGCAGGAAGATGGCCAATGCGATGGCAACCGCCATTGCCACAAATGACCCGAAGAATAGGGCGACAGTTACAAGGAAACACAAGATGAA